>NZ_JBMNDR010000034.1:71947-87800 GCF_052543235.1 Streptomyces sp. SAS_272
CCGACTTCGCTCTCGCCGCCCTGGTCCATGGTGATGTGCATGCGTCCGGAGTCCCTCACTTCCGTGCTCCACCGGGGGCACACGGCGGCGCCCGCCGTCCCGTGTCAGGAGGACATATGCAACGCGGCGAAGTCTGGTGGGTCGAGTTCGACGAGCGTCGGCCGGTCGTGCTGCTGTCGGGAGACGAGGCGTCCGGGTTCCAGGCGATGCAGGTCGTCGCTCCGGCGGACGTCGACATCAGCGGCTTGGGCGTGGAGGTCGCAGTCGGCGCCATGGAAGGACTGCTCTTTGACGGCGTGCTGCGGTTCGGATTCTCGCGTCCAGGCTTCACTCCTTGTACGTGGCTGACGAGCATGTCCAGGGACGACCTGATCGAGCGGGCGGGCGTGCTGTCCTCTGCGAAGATCAGCGAGATTGAAGACGCCCTCCGTCTCAGTGGACAGGTGAGGGAGTGGACCCCCGCGGCTGCTGCGAAGTTCAGCGAGATGAGGAATGCCCTCCGTCTTGGTGGACTCGAGTAGGCGGAGAAGGAACGGACGCCCCCGATGGTGTGGTCGATCTCGTCCGGATGATCAACGCTGGCCGAGATCATCGGGCACCTCGCAGACCTGCCTGCGAAGACCACCAATCACCAGCCGACACACCGATCTCATTCTGAGAAGATCAATTCTCGCGGCGGCACCCACCCCAGGCGATGCCGCCAGGCTCACCCGCAGCCAGTTGCGTGCGCTGCTCAAGCGCGTCGCCCGCCCATACCACGGAGTCGAGGCCGAGATCGAGCGGCTTCGGGAAGTCTTCCGCGCAGACTGACTGCACCAACTACCCCAGGTCAAAACGGCTATGGGATACCAAGCTGCAGCTCTTATCCAGCAGCTCGCCGCAACCTTGAAACAGCGTTGACCAGCTCGCCTTGGCGACGGGGGAGGCATTCTTCGCACACCCCGACGCGGACATCATCACCAGTTTCCCGGGCCTGTCCGTACTGTCCGGGGCCCGGGACCTCGCCGAACTCGGCGACGATCGCGAACGTTGCAAGGACGCCAGAGCGATGAAGGCATACGCCGGCGCGGCTCCTGTGACGCGAGCGTCGGGCCGCAGTCACGTGGTCGTGGCCCGGAGACCGTCACCCGCTTCCCGCACTGCCTCGGGCTGAGCCCGGTGGACGGGGCTGTCCAGGACGGCTGCGACGCCGTGATCGCACCAGCCATCCGGAGAATATTCCAATTGCCGACAGCCTGTCTCATAGCAGATCCTGGGCACCCGGCAAGCAGGGGAGGCCAGATGGGGCTGATGCTTTTCCCAGGTGACGACGACGTGGCGAGTCCGGACGTCTCCTGGTCCTACACCGGCTTCGGCATGTTCAGGGAATGGCTGGCCCAGGCAGAGGGGTTTGTGCTCGCTGAGATGGACGGCTTCGGCGGAGATCGGCCATGGTCCAGCATCTCCACCACGCTGGAGCCACTGCTCAACCATCCAGACGACGCCGGGCCCGACCTCACGACGGCTCACTGCGCGGCCATGCTGCCCCGGTTGGAAGCAATCTGCGACCACCGCCTGCCGGACGACAGCGACCCCGTCCTACGTCGGCGTATCGAAGACGTCAGTCAGTTGGTCACCGTCCTGCGGTGCTGCGTGGACAAGAACGTTGAGCTCATTTTCGGCTGATCCGGGAGCACGCAGCGACCCCCGCCGAAGGGGACGACCAGCAGTTACGGGACAACCTTAGAACGCGGAGTTGGCGAACCAGTAAATCAGCAGGTCGTTGTCTCCGTCGCGGGCGAAGACCGCCGCATCGTGGTGCAGTCGGCCGTAGACAAGCAGCAAAAGATCGGCCGCGGTTCCGTGAACGGTTGCGTCAGCGGTTTCGGCAGCACCAGGATTCACGTCGATCCCGAAACCGTCGGACCGCAGGCGGACAAGCCAGTTTCCCTCACCGTCGCTCGCATGAAAGCGGATGGCCTTGTCGGGACCGCGCAGCTTGGCGACTTGGGGAGCGAAGGGAGCGGCGAAGGGCAGATTGACGAGGAACTCGTCGACCCCGTCCACCGCCAACGAGCGGCCGACGGTGGGTCGGCGGCCCAAGGCCATTTCGGCGTCGACCCGATGCAACAGAGTCTCGAAGAGCATCCGGCGTGCCCAGAAGCGGGCGTGCTGATCGACGCCCCACACCCACATGGGCAGGTCCGGGTCGGTGGCCGCGAAAGCCTCCGCGGCCACGGTCGCACTGTCGGTCAGCCAGTCGACGTACTCTTCCTGCCGCTCCGGGAGCCGCAGGTCCACCTCCCGCTTACGCGGGGGCTCCTGGATGCGCGCGTGCAGAAGGCTCGAGAACCAACGCTGGACGCTACCGGTGTGCTTGACCAGCTCTGCCAGTGTCCAGCCTGGGCAACTCGGCACGGCTGTCGTCAGGTCGGCATCCGTGACGGCTGCGACGAATCGGGCGGTCTCCACCGCGATCTCGGCGCGGTGGTCGACCGGAGCGTGTCCATATGCGGGACGGTCCAACGAGCTCATCGTGGGAGCCTTTCTCTGGGCGTTCTCGGGGTGACGGCGGGTCGGCCGCCGGCCGGTGGCAGAACTTGTCGCGCCGCAGACAGTCAGCGGCGGCCTCACGCACCTCCGATGGTCGCACCGCGCACGCACCCCACCCGCGCGGGGGATCCCTATCCGTCAACTCGTCACATTCATCGCCAGCATTTTGCGGCGACCCCACCGTTCAGTGACGTTCTCTCGGCAACCTGCCGGTTACAGTGCGTGGCCACCCGCTCGAAGGTGGCACAGTACGCCAGCCGTAGATCGTGATCTTTGTGAGTGGAGGGCGGCCTGGCGGCGGTAGTGGCTGTGGCGGGCCCGGGCTTGGTGGCGTCGTCGCCAGGTGGAGCAGCGCATTCGGTGAGCCCGCGTCGCAGGCGGCCCGAACGAGCAGGGCAGCGAAGAGGTGCTGGATCTCGTTGCAGGTGAGCGGAATCAGCACGTCGGGGCTGCTCCCATCGTCGATCGGGTGGGGACGCGACGGGTGCGGGAGAATGCGAGTACACAGCCGAGCGCACGCTTCTCCAGGGCGGCGCGCAAGTGCGGGTTGCCAGCGGGCAGGCAGTACGCCGTGACCCGCGGCCACCGCATGAACTTCTGTCTTCACACACCGATGATCAGCGGTGGCCGTCCAGCTTCCGCACCGCTGCCAACCATGGCACCGCGGGCTGCAGCGCGGCGGTGGTCATCGTTCAACAGCGCGTTCAGGCGATCGCACGTCGCACGTCCATCGAACCTCGTGGTTCCTCGCATGGGCCCGCTGGCCACCAGGGTGCGAATCTAACCAGTACCAACCCCCGCCCCCCCACTTACACTCCCTCGATGGACAACATACGGTGCACCCAATGTGGTCAGGTCGGGCTTGAGCAGGGCTTTGTCAGCGACAGCGGCAGCGGTGCCCACGGGTACGCGCGGTGGTTCGGAAGCCTCCTTGAGCGGGGCGTCATGGGCATAGCGAAGACGCGGGGCCTGCCGCAATGGCAGATCGATGCCTTCCGCTGCCCGAACTGCGCGCACCTGGAACTGTTCGCCGTCCAGCGATTGAACCTTCGTGGGTAACGTCTCCTGACAGTTCGTGATTCGTTCAGGTCGTGCGGCCGTGCTCCCTCTGGACCAGGGCGAGGGCGGCTCGGGCGATTCGGGTGATGCTGCCGGGGTCGAGGCTGACTCGGTGCAGGTCCTTGAAGGTGACCTTGAACAGGGCACTGGCGCCGCGCCACCGTCGCCACGCCCTCGCAAGCGCTGTTTTATGATCCGCTCGCACTGGCAGATCGAGGTCTCGCAGCTTCAGACCGGCGCTGCACCCCCGCACCCCCGCACCCCCGCGCCATGGCGACCTGGCGACCTGGCGACCTGGCGAACTGGCGAACTGGGCAACCCTGCCATCGGCGCCCTGCGCATCGCCGGCATCCAGAACGTCGCCGTCGCGCTCCGGACCGACTCACGCCACCCGAAACGTCCGCTCGCCCGACTCGGCCCTTCGTGATCACGAACGGGGTATGCGCCAGCGGTGCGGCCACGACGGCGGCCCGGACGCGGGCTTGGGCGAGTACACGGGCAAGCGACAGCAGGGCCTTCGGGAAGGACGGGAACGGGGTGGGTCAGTCGGCCCATAGAGCCGCAGAACACCAGGTCAGCTGCCATGCGAGCGTGTGACGGCGACTGGTGAGGAACGGTCATGGTTCTGTCACATTCGCCGCGCGGAGCGGTCATGGACCGCTGTGAACCTCCTGTGTGTCCCCGCGACCGGGCCGGGGAGAAGGGGAGGCTCAAACCGTGTCAGCGCTGCCCGTTCCGCCCAGCCGCGTGTGCCGAGCACGGGGTCGGGGCGTAGTCCTGCGAACCATCTCCGCAGAGACCTACCGCGCCTTCCTCGCGACCCCCGACGGCGCCGCGTTCGGCGCCGGTTTTCTGCAATGCCCGTCCTGGACCGAGGTGAAGGAGGGCTGGCACGCCCGACTGCTTGGCTGGGGACCGGATCCGGAGGCTGGCACGCCGGCTGGCGTGGTCCTGGTGCTGCTGCGGCAGGTCTCCGGCAACAGCGAGTACCTCGCCTACCTCCCCGAAGGGTCTGTCGCCGACCGGACCGCCCCCGACGTCGACGGTCTGCTCGGTCCGCCGCTCGAACACCTGCGCCGCGCGAGCGCCTTTTCCTGCGCGGCGGTGGACAACGCTGCAAGTACGCAGACCGGCGAACCGCCCGCCGCCGCGCTCCGTTTCGCCTCCGCCCTCGCAGACGGCGACCCGGTGGCGGCCGCGTGGCTGGGGACCGCACGTACCCTCGCGCAGTTCGAACGGGTCCTTGCGCACAGCCTGGCGGATCTCCAGCCGCACGACCGCTACGCCGCCCTGCCCGCGCACACCCAACCGGCGCTGTCGAGTGCTGTACGACGCGCCATGGCCTACTGCGAGGAACACGCGGGTGAACTCGTGTCGGTAGCGGACATGGCTGCGGCGGCGCGGGTCAGCCCCCGTACCCTCCAGGATCGCTTTCGGACCGACCTCGGGACCACCCCTGCGGCCCACCTTCGGCGCGTACGGCTGGACCGGGCACACCAGGACCTGCTGCGCATCGCGGACGGTTCCGCGTCCGGGACGGTCACCGACGTCGCGGCGCGCTGGGGCTTCACTCACCTGGGCCGGTTCGCCGCGTACTACCGCGAGGCGTACGGGCAGGTGCCGTCCCGCACCGCCGAAAGACGCTAGACGTCGTCCCGTCCGCGAGTGCCGCCGTCATGCGAGTTCGTGAGGCAGGGCTGCATAGACGTACTCGCTGCCCCAGCCCGTTCGGTCGAGGTCGTTCTCGACAAGGTGTGCTTCGCGGCGCATACCCAGGCGTTCGCACAGCCTGACGGAAGCGCTGTTGCGGGTGTCGAGGCGGGCAAAGAGACGGTGCGCGCCGAGCGGGCCGAAGGCTGCCGCCGCCGCTGCTCTGGCCGCCTCGGTGGCGTAGCCCTGGCCGGCGTGGTCCGGGTGGATGATCCAGCCGATCTCCACCTGGCGGGCATGCGCATCGGCGAGTTTGAGGACGATCTCTCCGATGATCTGCTGGGTGGTGCTGCGACAGACGGCCAGCGTCACGCTGTCGCCATCGTGCACCCAAGAGGGAGCCGTCGAGCTCTTGGCGATGACATCCGCGCATTCCTGGCGAGTGCGCGGTGGTCGATACAGGTATCGCGCAACCTCGGACAGGCCTTGGTAGGCGTACATGGCGTCGATGTCATCGGAGGTGAACGGTCTCAGATGGAGACGGTCGGTGCGGAGCGGCCAGAAGACGCCCGTTGAGCCCTTCGGCCAGGTCGGGGACCGTCCGAGCAAGGCAACTATTTCATCCAGCGCCGTTTCGCGGGAGTCTGAGAGACGTGGAGCGAAAGCGCCGCCGGGGGCCGTGCGGGTGGGACCGTCGGGGACTGCCCTGGCTACGGCCGAAGCGGCGTCGAGCAGTGGAGAGCTGAAGTCCACCGGGACGTCCAGGCTCCTGGCAACGTCCCACGTGTGCACTACGTAGTCGACGAGATGGAATCCGACGGCCCGGGCTCCTGGGAACGGCCGCTCGCTGTCGATCTCGGGCAGAAGGAAGGACCGCTGAAGGACGTTCTCCTCGGCGAAGGCCGCCAGGACGTGTTCGGCCGCACGCCGGTAGGCGCCGACAGGATCGGATTCGCCGGGCCGCGGCCGCCATGGCGCAAGGCTGCTCCCCCCTCGCGCTGCGGCCGCGAAGCCGTCGTGCTGAGCAGTCATATGGGCCAGAAGTTCACGTAACGTCCAGGCGGCGCAAGGCGTCGAACGACCCAGATCCTGTGCGCTCACCAGCGACACCACCCCCATGCTCGCGCGCACAGCCTCGGCATCCAGTGCGAGCAGCCTCTTGCCTGTCGGCCATGACGAAGGATCGCGTCTCATGGAGTCGGCAGGCCGAACGCCCTCATTATTGATACGCATACGCTTATGATCTGCCGCTGCTTACCATCTGTCAACGGACATATGATGTCGCCATGACCGTCAACGACAGGAGTCGCGACCTCGCTGCGATGCTCCAGCCCCTGCTCGACTCCTTGATCGAGGCGGAACTGCCGGTGCTTGCCGAGCACGGCCTTTCGATGTGGGGATACGCCGTACTCGGCGCCCTCGCGGACGGCCCGGTACGGACGCAGGCGGCACTGTCCGAAGCTATCGGTGCGGACAAGACGCGCATCATCACCACTTTGGACAAACTCCAGGCGGCCGGGCTCATCACCCGCTTGCCGGACCCGGCCGATCGCCGTGTCCGACTCCTGTCCATCACCGGGAACGGCCGTGAAGTTCAGCGCTCAGTGCGCGCCGCCATCCGCGTCGGTGAGGACCGCATCCTCGCCGCACTCCCGCCGTCCGACCGTCGCAGCTTCCTCAAATCACTCGATGCCTTGACCGAGACAGTGAATGCCCAGCGCCGCGGATGAGACGCGGGGAATCGGGTTTCTACCCCCCGAGGTCCTGGGGTTGCGCCTCCTCGTGTCGATCACCACCGACAAGTACTGGGACAGCCCCGGCCGAAACCCCGCTCCCCCAGTTCCGCAGCGGTGTCATCCCCGCCCAGTGATCCACCCCTGCACCCAGGTGCGCGACCGGGTCCTCCACCGTCGCCTCCATTACGTCGTCCCCGGCCTCGCCCGCCGGTACGCGGACAACCTCATCGACGAACAATGATGAGCTGGAGCGGACCGCACCAAGATCCGTGAGCGGACCGCTTTTCGGCTACCGGGTCCAGGACGGGCCGGAAGCGGACGCGACCCGCCACCGGCCCATCTGCCACGGCTTTGACTCCACCGGGAGGTTGCCAGGTGGCCCCGGGTCCAGGGGACGGACCGCTCAGCCGCGCTGGGCGGCGTCGTAGACGGCCCGCGCGGTCTTGTCGAACGCCGGCCCGTACATCGGGGTGCCGCCGCCGTGACCCTCGCCGTGGCTGTTGACCGACACCACGGTGCCCTTGCCGGTGGCGGAGTTGAAGCCGGCGAGCCAGGGACCGCCGCTCGCGCCGCCGCCGAGGTCGCACGGGACGCGGTGCTCGCCCTCGGGTGCGAGCTGAGAGGTACCGGCGCAGAACAGCAGTTCTTCGCCCCGCTGGGGAGTGGTCGCCGGATAGCCGAAGGCGGTGACCCGCTCGCCGGGCGAACGGCCGAAGGCGACGTTCTGCGCCCCCACCGCGTCGGTGAGCCGCTTTCCGTACGCCGGGGTGTCGACGACCATCGCCGCTACGTCATTGACGGTGTCCTCGGCCCAGGAGCGCGGTGTCATGGTCGCCTTGACCGCGTAACGGCCATACGGCATCTTGCCCTTGGCGTAGCCGGGGACGAAGACGATGTCGCTGTAGGTGTTGACCGGCGAGGAGCCGAGGCGTGCGCAGTGCGCGGCGGTCATGATCACTGAGCGGTTGGCGCTGATGACGGCGCTGGCCGTGCACCAGGTGTCCTGCCCGCTCGAGTCGACGAAGAAGAGTCGGCCGATGCTGGGGATGCCCTTGCCGGTCCAGGGCTTGCTGAGCGGACCGGTCGGCCCCAGGTCGACGGCGCGGCTGACCTGCTTCATGCGCGCGGGCGTCCAGTACGAGAGGGCCCCAGTGAGGTCCGCCGCCGAGTAGGTGACCGTACTGACCTGCCCGGTCGCGGCGGCTGCGGGCAAGGCGGGGACCGCCAGGGAGCCGG
The DNA here is from genome assembly GCF_052543235.1 of Streptomyces sp. SAS_272. Lineage (NCBI taxonomy): Bacteria > Bacillati > Actinomycetota > Actinomycetes > Kitasatosporales > Streptomycetaceae > Streptomyces > Streptomyces sp. SAS_272. Next base: position 80,161 of record NZ_JBMNDR010000034.1, read on the forward strand.
CCAGGGCCAGCAGGACGGTGGCCAGACCGGAGGCGGTGCGACGGGCGCCTCGGGACGAACTGGGCGACATGAGTGTCCTCTTGGATGTTCGGGAGCGGGTCGTCACCCGGAAGGATGCGATTGCTGCGCGTGGCGTGCATCCGCCGTGTGATCTTCTTTGTCACGGCCATCTGGGCGCCCCGGCAGTCGGACCTCTGCACCCCTGCCCGGCCACCCCGAACGGTGTGCGCAATTCGTGGTAGTGCAGCATCTACTCAGCCATCGCCTGTCCGTGAGGGGACATCATGCGCTCCATCCGCCGCCTTGCTGCGCCCACGCTGCTCACCTGCCTGTTCCTGGCAGGCTGTTCGCCGCTGGGCACATCGGACCCGTCCGCATCCGACGCTTCGACGCCGTCAGCCTCCACGCCGGGTGCCGCCGGCGAGGGGCGGTCGATCGCCGTCGGCGCCGGCCCGCAGAAGAAGTACACGGTGCAGCAGCAGCCCGCAGCGGGAAGCTGCCACTACCGGTACGAGAAGGGGGAGCCGCTGGAGGACCCGAAATGCACCCCGGGTGCGATCTCTCCGGCCGTGACGCAGGCGAACCTGAAGTCGACGATCTGCCGCAAGGGCGGCTACACCTCCGGCGTCCGGCCCTCCGCCTACATCACCGGCAAGGAGAAGAGGCTGAACTCGGCCTCCTACGGCTACACCGGTCGTATGGGGGACGCCGAGTACGACCACCTGATCAGCCTGCAGCTCGGCGGCGACCCCAACGACTACCGCAACCTGTGGGTCGAGCCTGCCGACCCCGGCCACCGGGCGGGCTCCGGGGTCAACAATCTGAAGGATCCGGTGGAGACGAAGCTGCATACGGCGGTCTGCTCGGGCAAGATAACCCTCGCACAAGCGCAGCAGGCGATCGTCACCGACTGGACCACCGCCCTGAGCACCCTCCACCTCAGCTGACAGCCCGCAGGCGGCCGGCACCAGCCGAAGTGCCCTCGTGGGCCCTTGCGAAGTCTGCGATGGTGGTGCGCTCGGTATCGCGTCGTCACAGGTGGCGGCAATGTCGGCGATTCCCGCGGGAGCCGGATGCCTTGCCGCCGCTGACGTGGTCGGGCGCGACCAGGGGTCGCCCGCCTTGCGAGATCCCCGACGTGGCAGGCATACACGGACGCGCCCCTTCCTCGAAGGGGTCTCCGCGGACGGCGACGGGGCGACCGCTGCGCCCCCTGTTCCGGAGCGGTTCGGGGATGTCGGCGCCGACGCCGATCTTTGCGAGCATCATGGCTGCTCATGAATGAGATTTCCGAGCTGGTCGGTCTTCTGGGGCTGGAACCGCACGTTGAAGGCGGATGGTTTCGGCAGACGTGGCGGACCGGGCCGACAGCGGTTCCGGACGGGTACGCGGGGCCCCGCCCCTTCGCGACCGGCATTTACTTCCTCCTGCACCCCGGCGAGGTCTCCCGTTGGCACCGGGTGCGTTCGGACGAACTGTGGCTGTGGCACCGGGGCGGCCCGCTGACACTGCGGCTCGGCGGAAACGGCGTCGCTCCGCAGGAGACGGTCCTCGCTTCGATCGGGCCGGACGTGGAGTGTGGTCAGCAGCCGCAGCTCCTTGTGCCTGCCGGGGTCTGGCAGACCGCACAACCAGCCGGTGACCAGCCGGTCCTGGTGTCCTGCATTGTCGCTCCGGGCTTCGAGTACGAGGACTTCGAGATGCTGTGACGGAGTACTGGCTCGGCTCGTCGAAACGCTGATCTTGGCTTGAGCGGGTCGTCGCACGGGGGCTCGACCGGGTGATCGCAGCGGGCCGCAGGATGACAGCAGGGCCTGTGCGCGGCTCGGGGTGCGAAGCCAGCCGAGATCCAGGAGACCCCCGTGAGTGACGGCCGCATGGTACCGCTGGTACCATGGGTACCATGTCGGATCCCAAAGCGATGAATCTACGCTTCCCCGACCCCGCGCAGCGGGCGGCCATCGCGGCAGCCGCCAAGCAGGCGGGGGTCAGCATGCAGGAGTACATCGTCTCGGCCGCCTACGACCGGGCGACCGCGGTGGAGCAGCGGTTCCTGGAGGGCTTCAAGGCGTCCATGGCCCGCAGCGGCGCGGCCTTCGCGGCGGAGCCCAGCGGCATCGACGTCAGCGCGGAGCAGCGGGCGATCGAGCAGGAGGCGCTGCAAGAGCTTGTGCAGCAGGAGCGGGGCCACGCCGCGTGAGCGAGCAGGAACCTCTCCACCCCCTCGATGTCGCGTTCCTGCTGCACGCCGCCGAGCTACTCGACGGTGATCCGCAGGTCGACGACTACGGGCCGCTGTATGCGGCCGTCGCCCGGGTCAACGCCCGGGCGATGGAGCGGGACATCTACGGATCGCTGTACCTCAAGGCCGCCGCTCTGCTGCACACCCTGGTGAGGCTGCCGTGCCTGGAACACTCGAACGAGGCCTTCGCCTGGCACGCGACCGAGGCCTACCTGGGTCTCCACGCACACACCCTCGACTGTCCGCCCAAGGCAGCCGTCGCGCTGGTGCGCGACACGGCTGTGGGAGCGCTCGGCGTCGCCCGCATCGCCCGGCAGCTGCGCGACTGGACTGCCACCTGATCCTTGCGGGACTGCTCAGTGTTCCGCAGGGGCGGGGCACGAGAGAGAGGTCGCCTGCGGCACGTTCCGGCCGGAATCGGTGACGGGCGGGATGCGGCGCTGCGCATCCCGGGCCCATCGCCTCGCCGGTGCAGTCGAGCGCGCAGGAAGGGGCTCAGCTCCGTGGCGCGCGCGGCATGACTCGGGAGAAGAACTCCTTCGCGGCCTGCCCTTCGAGTTGCCCGTTCGCGGTGGTGGCGAAGTCCTCCAGGCTCTCCGAGGCCGCGACCGACGCCGTCGCACGTCAGTGGCTTACGGCAAGTGACCGGAAGCCGAGCACGTCCGGGGACGGCCGGGACGGGAATGGTCGCGGCACAGCGAGTCATCACTTGTATCACGCTCTGCCGAGACCGGTGCCGGACGGTGCTGGACAGGGCAAGAGGGACGTATCACCACCGTGGCTGGTGTCGGTCCCTGCGATTTCACGGAATCAAGCGCAGGCATTGACGATTGCGATGGGATGTCTATCATCCAAAGGGTCCGAAACACCGAGTGCTGTTCGATTTTTCGGACAGGTTGGCAGGGACCCGGTGCTGACCACTCCGGCTCCCGTACGGCGACGCAAGCGCGACAGCTCCCCGCTGCACCAGCACCGTCCCTTCAGGTACGGCCACTTTGCTCTTCGCCGTGAGTACGGACCAGCTCTCCTCGGTGTTGAAGCAAAGCCGCTCACCACACCTTGGAGTCCGGCATGCCCCCACGCCCTGCCCTGCCCTTCTCCTTCATCCCCCCACCGAGCCACGAACGCCGCGCACGTCATTCGGCGGCCAAGGCAGCCGTGTGTGCGGCGACTCTCCTGCTCACGCTGCTGGCCGCCCTGCTCTCGCCGGGCCCGGCGTCGGCAGCCGCCGCAGGCCCCTGTGACCTCTACGCTGCCGGCAGGACGCCGTGCGTCGCGGCGCACAGCACCGTGCGTGCTCTGTACGCGTCGTACAACGGCCCGCTCTACCAGGTCAGGCGCTCCTCGGACAACGCGACCAGAAACATCGGGGTCGTGGCTGCCGGCGGTGTGGCGAACGCCGCGGTCCAGGACTCCTTCTGCGCGGGCACTGACTGCGTCATCACCTGGGTGTACGACCAGTCGGGTCACGGCAACAATCTGGGCTACCAGGGGCCCGGCGGCGTAGGCGGGTCCGACACGGCGGCCAAAGCCACCAGCGAGTCGCTGACGGTCGGCGGCGGCAAGGCGTACTCCCTCCACATCAATCCGAGGAACAGCTACTGGCGTGACGGCCACCTGACGGGCGTACCCACCGGCAGCGCCCCCGAGGGGATGTACATGGTCACCAGCGGCACGCATGTCAACAGCGGCTGCTGCTTCGACTACGGAAACAGCGAGACCACGCGCAAGGCCGACGGCCCAGGCGCGATGGACGCGATCAACTTCAGCAGATCATGCTGGTTCGGTGGCTGCTCGGGATCCGGACCTTGGGTACAGGCAGACCTGGAGTACGGCCTGTACCCCGGCGGCAGCACCTCCTGGAACCCCAACCAGCGTGCGTTTCCCGTCAAGTTCGTCACCGCGACGCTGAAGAACAACGGCACGTCCCGGTTCGCGATCAAGGGCGGAAACGCCCAGTCGGGCAGCCTGACCACGCTGTACGACGGCTCGCTTCCCCGCGGATACAGCCCTATGAAGAAGCAGGGCGCGATCATCCTCGGCAGCGGCGGGGACTGCTGCATCGGCAACACCAACCTCAGCGCCGGGACGTTCTACGAGGGGGCCATCACCTCCGGCTACCCCTCCGACGCCACCGAGAACGCCGTGCAGGCCGACATCGCCGCCGCCGGCTACCGCTGAACCCGCCTGCGGCAACCCCCTGTCGGTCACAACCCAGTTGGACGGACCCTCCAGGAGCCGATGGTGCCCAAAACGCAAGCTACGGCTGGCCTTCGGCTTCCACGGGCTGGGCGGCACGGCCACCGACGTGACCACGGGCCACACGGTGAAGAACGGCATCTGGGCCTACCGAGGACTCCAGCGGCCGGCACACAACAGTGCCGCCTCCGTCGCACCCCAGGGCCTCAACACAAGGCCTCACCATCGGCTTGGCCAAATCCGGCGGCGAAGGCCTCACCTTCACCGACAGCATGATCGCCGCCCAGATCGAGTACGTCACACAGTTCTGAAGCCCCCATCGGGTGATGGCAACCACCATCCACCGCCGACGAAGCTCACTGACGCGCAGGCATTCACGGCTGCGTCCCGTGCAGCACGCACTGCAGAGCTCCGGGGACGTCGGCGGGAGCGCGCACATCCAGCACAAAGGCAAGGCGCTCGTCCAGACGCGCAGCCAAGAGCTCCAGCGGCCGGGCCACCGGCACGCTCCGGTGGACACGGCGCGACCGGGTCACACGGCCCGGCGCGGACACTCGACAGAAACGGAGACAGCCCCATGAAGAGGTTACTACCGGTGCTGACCAGGCTCGTCGCCCTGTGCCTGACGGTCGCAGCAGGTGCGCTGGCAGCACCCGCGCCGGCCTCGGCGGCGACGCCGTTCGCGGCGACACTGATCGAGGTCACCGGTTTTGGATACAACCCGTCGAACCTGAGGATGTACGAATACGTACCGCAGAACGTGGGTGCGCACCCGGCCGTCCTGGTGGCCAACCACTACTGTGGCGGCTCCGGGCCGGCCATGTACTCGGGCAGCGAGTTCGCCTCGCTGGCCAACCAGCACGGGTTCATCGTCGTGTACCCGTCGGTCACCCGCAGCAGCAAGTGCTTCGACGTGTCGTCACCGCGCGCCTTGACCCACAACGGCAGCAGTGACCCGGCGGGCATCGTGTCGATGGTGCGGTGGGAGGAACAGCACCGGGGCGTCGACCCGAACCGCGTCTACGCCACCGGCTTCTCCTCCGGAGCGATGATGACGAACGTGCTGCTCGGTGACTACCCCGACGTGTTCAAGGCCGGCTCGGCATTGTCCGGCGTGCCCTTCAGCTGCTTCGCTACCACGAACGGCTCGGAGTGGAACAGCGACTGCTCCGCCGGCAGAATCACCAAGACGCCCCAGCAGTGGGGGAACCTCGTGCGCGCCGCCTATCCAGGCTACGCCGGGCCTCGACCGCGCATGCAGGTGTGGCACGGCACGCAGGACACCACACTGAGCTACGTCAACTTCGGTGAAGAGATCAAGCAGTGGACGAACGTTCTCGGTGCGAACCAGACGCCCGCCCTCACCGATCACCCCAAGTCGACCTGGACCCGAACCCGGTACGGCGGTACCGGCGCCACCGCACCGGTCGAAGCGATCAGCGTCCAAGGCGTGGGCCACAGTCTGCCGCAGAGCGGCATGGTGCCGATGGCTCTGCAGTTCATGGGCCTGATCTGACCGGCATCACGACGGTACGGGGCGCTGCCAACGACGCACACGCCGGTGAAGGACGCCCTCGGACGATCTCCACGCTGCCCGCCGCCGATGCTGCACATGGCGGCTCGACCCACCGTGTCGCATCCTCGCGCCTTGCTCTCCTGGAGGACAGGGACCGTCACGCCGGTGCATTCGTGCCGGGAGGAGCCGTCCTGACCGTCGGCTCCAGGAGGACGTTCAGCTGGACCGTGCTCGGCCGCGGAAGCCCGAACGACTGCTTCCGTGTGCCGAGCACATCAGCAGGGGTGCGGACCTGAGGTCGTGTACGGCGCTCACCGCCACCGGCGGCCGCCCCGCCCGCACGGCCGCCGCGGTGGACCGCCCGCATCGACAGCGCCTCTCCGGCCGCGGCGGCCCGGGGAGGGCGTGGATGCTGCAGCTCTGGACGCCCCCAGCTCCGTCGGCGTCCCAGCGAACGTAGCGCAGCAGGCGCTACATCGGACCGGTCCGGGCACGGCCCGCTCTCTCCGCCGGTTGCCGGCAGTTCTTCCCTTCGACGCTCGAGGCTCGACAGCAGCCCGAGCAGGTTGGCACGCGCTGCGGTCCGGGAGGCCGCTGACCGGAGCAGTCTGCGATGCTTATAGGTGACGTACTGCCATACGCCGTCAATATCGCTGTTCGGGGGGCGGGAACATGGTGAAGCGTGAGGCGACCCGGGGGCAACACGGTCGCGTCGTGGACTGGGGCTGGTTCCTGGGCTGGCTTGTGCTGGGAGCGTGTGCAGCCGTTGGGCTGGCCGCCATTTTGTCGGTAGGCCTCGTCCTGCTTCTTCTGGCCGCCCTGGCCGCGGGTTTCCTGCTGTGGAAAGGCCCAAGGAACGCGATCGCCGGATCGTTGACCGGCCTGGCCGTGCCGCTTTTCTACATCGCTTACCTGAACCGAAGCGGTCCGGGGACGGTGTGCCATGCAACGGCCACCGTCCAGACATGCACTGACCAGTACTCCCCGATCCCCTTTCTGGTCTGTGGCGGCATTCTCTTCTGCGCAGGGTTTCTGATCTTCATTCTGCTCGACCGCAGAGGCAGGCGCACCGGCTGATCCGGACCGCCTCTCGCACGCAGTCATGGGGCAGCCTCACGCACCCCGTTCCCGTCCCGGTCGGCCTCCCGCCCCCTCCCGTCCCGGTCGGCCTCCCCGCTCCCGTTCTCGGTCCCGGGCGGACTCCTGCCTCCTACGCGACAGCGGACAGCACCAGCAGGACAGCCGCCGCGAGCACCACGTACCCCAAGAGCAGGCAGGCCAGCAGGCGTTGGCGCAGAGAGCGGTAACGCGTCTCGTACACCCCGCGCAGATCCTCCGCCCGTGCAGCCGTGCGCTGCCACGACATCCGCGACAGCGTCAGGTACTGCGCTACGAACTCCCGCTCCAGCTCGTGTCGTTGTACGTCGGTGAGCCAGCCGAGCCGGGAAGCGGTGCGCGCTGCCGCCGCACGGCCCTCCTCCCGTGCGGCGGCGAGCAGGAGGTGCCCCTCGATCTGCCGGACCAGACATCGTCCCTCGTCCACCGTCATCGCGCGCTCAACTCCCTTTCCGGACGCGGCACCGGCGGGTGGTGCAGGTCGAACGCCGGGGATTCGCTGCGGATCCGCGGCAGGGTGAGGAAGTTGTGGCGCGGCGGCGGGCAGGAGGTGGCCCACTCCAGGGA
>NZ_JBMNDR010000035.1:0-86049 GCF_052543235.1 Streptomyces sp. SAS_272
CCCGGAGAGCTACGCGGCCGGACTGCACCTGTGCGGTGCCATGCTCTGGCTCCGCAGCATCACACCGCACAGATGATCCGAACTTCAGACAGGACCTAGGACCCCCTGACGGCGGAGCCCCTTCGCGACAGGGAGATAATCCGCGGGCGAGGACGTCCGAGCCGAACGGGGAGGCCATGACCGACTGCACCACGCCCGAGGCGTTCCTCGACGGCTTCCAGCGGATGCTCGCGGACGCCGCCGGCACCGGCCGCCGTCTGACCCGCGAGGAGATCCGGTCCCGGCGTGCGCACGGCGCCCGGGCCGCCGAAGCCGGACACGACTGGCGCAGCCTCGTCAGGGCCCACCTCGCCGCCGGCCGGGAGGGCTGGCCGCGCGGGGCCGACCCGGCCGGCGTCCTCACCGTCGTCGAACAGGCCCTGGACGCCTTCGCCGACGGCTACGAGAGCGCGCAGCGCCTCGTGATCCGCAAGGAGGAGGCCGCACGCCGCGAGTTCATCGACGACCTGCTGCACGGGCGCGGGGACCCGGGTCAACTCGCCGAGCGCTCCGAGCGGTTCGGCCTGCGCCCCTCCCGCGCCCATGCGGTCGCGGTGGCCGAGGGACCCGTCGAGTACGACGAGTCGGACCCCGTCCCCCGCCGGGTGGCGGACGAGCTGTTCGGCCGCTTCGAGAACCGCCGCATCCTGTTCACCACCAAGCACGGCCGGATGGTGTGCATCGCCCCCGGCGACCAGGACGAGGTTCTCACCCACTTCGCCAAGCAGGCCCACGCCGCGGCCATGGGGCAGGTCCAGGTCGCCGTCGGCAGACCCAGGCCGGGCCTGGGCGGCATCGGCCACAGCTACGAAGAGGCGCTGAACGCCCTGGACGTGGCCCAGCGCATGGCCCTCGACGAGCCGCTGCTGCGCGCCGCCGACCTGCTCGTCTTCCCCGTCCTGGCCCGGGACCGGCAGGCCCTGGTCGATCTGGTCCACAGCGTCCTCGGGCCGCTCGAACGGGCCCGCGGCGGCGCCCAGCCGCTGCTCGCGACCCTGACGGCGTACTTCGACTCCGGGTGCGTGGCGGCGGCCGCCCCCCGGCAGCTCTCGCTGAGCGTGCGCGCCCTCACCTACCGGCTGGCACGCGTCCACCACTTGACCGGCGCCGACCCCGCCGACCCCGGCCACCGCTACACGCTGCAGACCGCGGTCATCGGCGCCCGTCTGCTCGACTGGCCCGCCAAACCCCTGCATCCGACCGGCGTGTCGTCCTGACGTCCCCGCGCGGGGCAGGCCGGCCGGCTCACTCGCGTTCGAGGATCGCGGCGGCCGCGTCCACGCCCTCCCGGGTGCCGATCACGATCAACGTGTCCCCGCCGGCCAGCCGGAACTGCGGCGTCGGCGACGGGATGGCCTCGGCGCGGCGCAGCACGGCCACGATCGAGACACCGGTCTCGGTCCGCATCCGGGTCTCCCCGAGCAGCCGCCCGTTCCAGTGCGACGTCGCCGTCAGCTCGACGCGTTCCGCCACCAGACCCAGCTCGGTGGTCGACAGCAGGCTGGGACTGTGGTGCGTCGGCGTCATCGCGTCGATGAGCGCCGCAGCCTCCCCGGAGGTCAGGCGCACCGACAGCGCGCAGGCGTCCGGATCGTCCTCCCGGTAGGCGTTCAGCGTTCGTGCTCCGTCGCGATGCGCGACCACCGAGACACGGCGCTGCTCCCGTGTGGTCAGGTCATAGCGGACGCCGATGCCCGGCAACGGCGTACTGCTCAGGCGCGGAGCCCCCACGACTGCCCCCAGTCTGGATCGAGCGTGCTGCGAACGTTGTCGGTCCAGCCTAGGCCGTGCCGGGCCGGACGGCGGAAGCCGGGCTCGGCGCCCCGGCGACCGGGTGGGAGAATCCGTTCAGGTCCACGCTGCCGTGGGGCCGGCGCTGCGCCGGCCGGGGTCCCTTCGGTACAGGGGCCGGAAGGACGCGTGGAACATGATCGAGTGGGTGTCCCTCAGGCAGGGCACCAGGCCCGTGCCCCAGCCCCTCGCGACACCCCTGGTGTGGGCGACCGCCTGCGTCGGCGCGCTGACGCTGGTGACGGTGCAGCACATGCTCGTGGGCTCCGACCGCCCCGGGCTCGCCCTGGCCGCGCTGTCCCTGCTGGCCGGTCTGCTCGGTCTGTGCGCCCGCTTCACCGCGGCCCCCGGTACGGCCCTGCTGTGCTGGCTGACCCTCAACGGCTTCGCCGTTCCGCCCGTCGGCACCCTCACCTGGACCGGCCACCGGGACACGTTCTGGCTCACCTGCCTGTGTGCCGCGACCCTCGCCGGCACGGCGGCCGCCCGGATCGGCCATGCCCGGGCCGCCTACCGCCGTATCGCGTCCGCTGCCACGACGGCCGCGGACCCGGAGGACGAGCGGGACGTCGTCTGATCCGCTCTCCCAGCCGTCCGCACCGGCGGCGCCGTGGTCCGCTCGCACGTCGAGACGCCGGCGTCCAGGGTCGAGGCCGGCGCACCCCCGAGTGAGCGGCGCGGATCCGCGACGTGCCGGGCGCGTCGATGCGCGGGCCGCCGACCTCCTCGGCGCGGCCGACCGGCTCCTGTCCACCGTCCTGCACGGCGTCGAGGGATCCCCTCGGGCCACCGCCGCGGCGGGCGGGCGCCGGACCGACCCGTCCTCTTCGTGCCCGTCGGGCCGCGTCACGCGGCCTTCCTCGCACGTGCCGCCGTCCGCAGACCGCCGTCGGGTTTCCCGGGGTTTCGCTGCTCACACCCGCCGTCGGACCGGCCGCGAGGGGCGCGAGGGGCGTGTGTGGAGCAGCGGCGAGTGGGCACTCAGTGGGGCGGAGCGACGCGCCCCGCACGTGGAGCGCCCTGCCGAACGGAGAACGCGATGACGGCGGAAGCATGGGCGCCGCAGGCGCCTGCCCGGGCCTTCACCCCGCCGGGTGTGTACACCCCTCAGGGGGACACCCGGCTGCTGACGCGCGCCCTGTCCCGTGAGGACATCGGCTCCGCCACGGAGGTGCTGGACCTGGGCACCGGCTCCGGGGCCCTCGCCGTTCAGGCCGCACGGCTGGGCGCCCGGGTGACGGCGGTCGACATCTCGCGGCTGGCCGTGCTGACCGCGCGGTTCAACGCGCTGCTGGCCGGCCAGCGGGTCCGCTGCCTCCGGGGCGACCTGTCCGCGGCCGTGCCGGGGCGCTCGTACGACCTGGTCGTGAGCAACCCGCCCTATGTTCCGTCGCCCGCCACGGCGCTGCCGCACCGGGGTCCGGCGAGGGCCTGGGACGCGGGTCGGGACGGGCGCGTGTTCATCGACCGGATCTGCGCGGAGGCGCCCGCCGTCCTGAATCCCGGCGGCGTGCTGCTGCTCGTGCACTCGAGCCTGTGCGGCACCGGGGCCACTTTGAGGCGGCTGGCGGACGTCGGACTGCGCGCCGCGGTCACCGACCGGGCCACCGTGCCGCACGGACCGGTACTGCGCTCCCGCCACCGGTGGCTCGTCCAGCAGGGCCTGCTGGAGGACGGCGAGAGCCGCGAGGAGCTGGTGGTGGTCCGCGCCGAACGCGCGTGACGCCTGTCCCGCGCGGTACGGCGCGGCCATCCGGTGCACGGTCCCGGTGCGGTCGGCTGCGGTCTGCTGCTCGGGCACGGCGCGTTCCCGTTTCGCGCGAGACGAAGTCGCTCTACCAGCCCGTCAGCAGCAGGTGGTTGACGAGCAGCGCGAGCACGACCTGCGCGGCGAGCCACGGGCGGGGCCGGGGCAGCAGAGCGCACGCGGCGAGCAGCCACTGGGCGAACGGCAGCCAGATGCGCTCGGTCTCCGCCTTGCTCATCCCGGACAGATCGGCGATCAGCAGCGCGGCGAGCGCGGCGGCGACGAGCAGGGCGAGACGGGAGTCGGGGGAGGCGCCCCGCACGTCCACGAGCTGCGCTCGGGACCGGGGGAACGCGCCGCCGGCGCGTCGCAGAGCGGCCACCGTGGCCGGACCCACGATCAGGACCGTGCAGGCGAGGTTGGCCCACACCCAGTAGCCGTAGGGCCGGACGCCGCCGGCGCCCTGGTAGTAGCGGTCGACCAGCAGCCGGTACGCCTCCCACCAGTCGAAACCCTCCAGAGTGAACGCGAGCGGGACGACGGCGGCTCCGGCGACGACGTACGGCAGCAGCCGCAGTCGCCCGGGCCCGCCGAGCAGCAGGACGGCGGCCCCGATCACGGCGAACAGGGTGAGGCCGTAGGAGAGGTAGCAGGTGAGCCCGAAGAGAAGTCCCGCGGCGAAGCCGGCCCGGCGCGGCCGGTGTCCGGTGACCGCGAGGGCGAGGAAGGCGATCGTCCAGGCGGCGACCGCCGCGAAGTAGCCGTCGGCGGAGGTGCCCGTCCATACCGCGGCCGGCGCCGTCACCAGGAACGGCGCCGCCCTGCGGGCGTGGCCCTCGCCCACGAGAGCCCGTACGGCGACGAGGACCGCCGCGCCCGCCGACGCGCCGACGGTGATGCACCAGAGTCCGGCCCAGCCTCCGCCGCCGAGACCCACCCGGTCGAGCAGGACGAAGGTGATCGGCGCCGCGGGCGGGTGACCCGCCACGTGCGCGGGCCAGTTGTCGGGGGACTGGAGCAGGATGTGGTGGGTGAAGTCCCGCAGGGTGGCCGGGATGTCCTGGAAGCGGTCGATGACCCGCAGGTACTCGTGCCGGGTCGTGAGCCGGCCGGCGATCCCGCGCTGCCAGCCGTCGACGAGCGCCAGGGACCCGATCCAGGCCGTCGCGGCGCCCCACACCGACCAGAGCAGCGTCCGCCAGCGCAGCCGGGCCGCGACGGCCGGTCCGTAGGCGACGACGGCGACCGCGACGACGATCGCCGCCGGGGTGCCCGGCCCGACGTGCGGCTGCCAGGTGGCCAGCAGCGGGGGCCAGTTCACCCGTAGGGTCCCGTGGTCCCGCTCGATCGCGGTACCGACGAGCACGGCGGCCGCGACGAGCAGCGCAGCTGCCACCGTCGCACCCAGGTCACGGAGATGATCACGATTCACAGGGGAACGCTAGGCCGCCGCGGGCCCGCCGGCGCCGCCGAGCCCGCGGACGTCAGCGTTTCGTCATGTGTCGAAGGGCCCGTTGCCCGGCCCCCTCGGCCTACGGTCGGCGCATGTCACGGTTGCCCACCCTGCCGTCCCTGTCCGCCTCCCCCCGCCTGCCGACCTCTCCCCGGTTCTGGCGCAGTCCGCTGCGCGGTCCCTGGTTCACCTCCGTCCTCGGCGTCGTGCTGCTCGGCGGGATCACCGTGCTCTTCGTGACGGGGCTGCTGTCGTACGCGGCGTACAACCCGGATCTCTCGCCGGTGAACGACAAGACCCCGGACAAGGGGCTGCTCGGCTTCTACCTCTTCGCGTGGCCGACGGATCCGCCCTGGCTCTACCGGCTCAGCCAGGGCGTCCACGTCACCCTCGGGATCACTCTGATCCCCGTCCTGCTCGCGAAACTGTGGTCGGTGATCCCCCGGCTGTTCGCGCTGCCGCCCGCGCGGTCGCTCACCCATGCGCTGGAACGCCTGTCGCTCCTCCTGCTGGTCGGCGGCGCGCTGTTCGAGTTCGTCACCGGTGTGCTCAACGTCCAGCTGGACTACGTCTTCCCGGGCTCCTTCTACCCGTTGCACTTCTACGGTGCGTGGGTGTTCTTCGCCGCCTTCGCCGTTCACGCGGTGCTGCGCACACCGGCCGCCGTACGCAACCTGCGCCGGCTGCGGGACGAGCCGGAGCCTCCTCGCGACGGGCCGGAGCCTGCTGCGGAGGAGGCCGCCCGCGGAGCGGAGGTCTCGCTGGCCGCGCCGCGTCCCGCGGAACCCACGGTGACGCGGCGGGGCGCGCTGTGGCTGGTCGGAGGCGGCTCCCTGCTGCTGTTCCTCACGACGGCGGGGCGGAGCTTCGACGGGCTCGCCCGGCGGACGGCTCTCCTCGCGCCGCACGGGGGCGCGGAGCCGGGCAGCGGCCCCGGCGGCTTCCAGATCAACAAGACGGCGGCGTCCCGGGGGATCGTCGCGGCCGAGACGAGCGCGGACGCATGGCGGCTGACCGTCACCGGGCCCGCCGGAACCGTCCGGCTGAGCCGGGCCGAGCTGCTGGACCTCCCCCTGCACAGTGCGGCGCTGCCCATCGCGTGCGTGGAGGGCTGGTCCACCTCCGACCAGTGGTGGCGGGGCGTGCGGCTGCGCGATCTCGCCGCGCTGGTCGGCCACGACGCGGACGCGGCGCCCGACGTCCTGGTCGAGTCGCTCCAGCGGAGCGGGGCCTTCCGTCGGGCGGCGCTGCGCGCCAACCAGGTGCGCGATCCGCGCTCCCTGCTCGCCCTGGACGTCAACGGCGAGCCGCTGACCCCCGACCACGGATTCCCGGCCCGGATCATCGTGCCCGCCGCGCCCGGCGTGCTGAACACCAAATGGGTCGCCCGGCTGACGTTCGGCGAGCTGTGACGACGCCGGTGGAGCGAGCTGTCCGGCGAGCTGTGAACACCCCGGTGAGGAGACACCAGTGAGGCGACCTGCGAGGCGACACGACGCGACGGCGGGCAGCCGTCCGCCCGGTGCGAAGGCGAGCGGCGCCCTGCCCGGGGCGCACGCCGCCGGCCCGTTCCCCCTGCTGCTTCTGGCCTGCTCGTTCGCGCTGGCCGGCTATGCGGGTGTGCGGCTGCTGGCGGACGACTGGTTCGCGGTGGCCCTGTGGTTCGTGGGCGCGGCGCTCCTCCACGACCTGGTGCTGCTGCCGCTGTACGCGATGGCCGACCGTGCGGCCGTGAGGTCGCTCGAGGCGGCCGGCCACCGCACGTGGGCCCTGTAGGTGCGGGTGCCGGCCGCTCTGTCCGGGCTGCTCCTGCTGGTGTGGTTCCCGCTGATCAGCGGGCGGGTGGAGCAGCGCTACCGGTCGGCGACCGGGATGTCCGCGGACGGGTTCCTCGCCCGCTGGCTGCTGATCACGGCCGTGCTCTTCGGCGGTTCGGCGCTGCTGCTCGCGCTGCGCCGGCGGTCGGGGCTGCGCAGGGCGACGAAACAACGGCCGCCCGCCGACCACTGATCGGCGGCCCGCCAGCCCGACGCGCCGGTGTGCCGGAGCAGTGCCCGGGTGCCGAGCCGGGCCCAGGGGAACGGGGCGCCCGCGCCGCCCCGGACGTCGACGAGGCGGACGCTGATGCGCTCGTCGACGTCCACGGGGGCCGTCTCGGCGATCAGCAGGCCGCCGGGGAGGAGGGCTCCGGCGAGCCTGGCGAGCAGGGCGCCCGCGTCGCCGCCGATGCCGAGGTTGCCGTCGACGAGCAGGGCGGTGCCCCAACGGCCCTCTCCGGGGAGCGGCTCGAAGACCGAGCGTCGCAGCGCGGGGCCGCCGAGCCGGACGGTGTGCCGGACGGCGGCCTCGCTGACGTCGATGCCCAGCGCGGTCCGGCCCCGCGACGCGAGCTCGGCGACCAGCCGTCCGGGGCCGCAGCCGACGTCGAGGACGGCGCCCTCGCAGCGGTCCAGGACCTGCCGGTCCACGGCGTCGGCGCGCCCGCACCAGCGCTCCACGTCCAAGGGAAGCAGCCAGCCGTCCCCGCGGCGCAGGAAGAGCGGCCCGCGGCCGGACCGGAGGGCCTCGGCGTACGGGTCGGCGCGGGACCAACCGTGCTCCGCGCCCTCGCGCGACGCTGTCCCGTGGGCCGGTGTCTCGCGCGTGGCCGGCGCGTTCGTGACCGTCTCGTTCGTCATCACGTGGTTCGTCGTCGCCTCGTGGGTCGTGGTCATCGGCTGCCGACCGTGCGGAGCCGGGTCAGGGCGGCGGCGAAGCGGCCGTTCGGGGCGTCGGCGACGACGGCCTCCGCGTCGGCGGACGTGTCCACGTCCCGCAGGCGCGGCAGATCGCGCACGCGCAGTCCGGCGGCGACGAGCCGGGCGCGCTGCACCGCGCCGGTGGCGGCCGTCGACATCGGGACCCCGCGCAGCAGATCCGGGTCGGGGCGGACCAGCCCGAGCGCCCAGAAGCCGCCGTCCTCGGCGGGGCCGAAGCAGGCGTCGTACCCGTCGAAGTCCACGGTGAGCAGCTCCGGTGTCACCTGGGGGGTGTCCATCCCGATCAGCAGGGCCGGGCCGTCGCATCCGGCGAAGGCCGCGGCGAGCCGCTCGTCGAGACCGCCCGCGCACTGCGGTACGACGTCGAAGCCGGGCGGCAGCCACGGTCCGCTCTCCCCGTCGAGCACGAGCACGCGACGCTCGGCGGGTGTCGCGGCGACCGTGCGCAGGGTGTCCTCGAGGGCCGCCTCGGCGAGCGCGGCGGCCTCGGCGGGCGTGAACGGAGGGGTCAGGCGGGTCTTCACCCGGCCCGGCCGCGGTTCCTTGGCGACGACGAGCAGGGTGGTCATCGGCGGAGGCCTTCCTGCGCGGGCACGGCAGCCGGAGCGGGATCCGGGCTCGCCACGGGCGCCGATGCCGGCGTCGGGGGCTCGGCCAGCACGCGGCTCATGTCGCGCACCGCCTGCCAGGTGCCGCGCCAGGTGCCCGTCACCTTGGACGCGCCGGACCGCGGCAGATACGGGACGTCGTGCTCGGCGACGCGCCAGCCGGCGTCGGCGGCCCGCACGACCATCTGCAGGGGGTAACCGCTGCGTCGGTCGGTCAGACCGAGCCCGAGCAGCGCCTCACGGCGGGCGGCGCGCAGCGGACCGAGGTCGTGCAGCCGCAGACCGGTGCGGCGGCGCAGCATCCGCGCGAGCGCGATGTTGCCGGCCCGGGCGTGCGCGGGCCAGGCGCCACGGCCCTGCGGGCGTCTGCGCCCGAGGACCAGGTCGGCCTCGCCGCGTCGCACCTCGCGCACGAACGGCACGAGCAGCGCCGGGTCGAGTGAGGCGTCGCAGTCGCAGAAGCACACGATGCCGGCGGTCGCGGCGCTCAGCCCGGCATGGCAGGCGGCGCCGAAGCCACGGCGCGGCTCCTCGACGACGACGGCGCCGAGGCGCCGGGCGATGTCCGCCGAGCCGTCGGTGGAACCGTTGTCCACGACGAGCGCACGCCAGCCGGAGGGAATGCGGGCGAGCACCCAGGGGAGCGCCTCGGCCTCGTTCAGACAGGGGAGGACGACATCGACGTCCTCGAGCGGGGGAGGGGTCATCACGTCTCTCACCCTACGAACGTGAATCAGGCATTTCGGACTTCGGCTCCTTACGAAACACGGACGTCGACGCGGGACCGGGGCCGCGGGACGACGCGGGGCGGCCGACGGTGCGAGGCTGGCCGTATGGAACAGCAGCCGTACGAGCAGGCCGCGGACGCCCCCGCGAGCCGAGGGGCCCAGGGCGCCCGGGCCCGGGTCCTCGTCGTCGACGACGACCCGACCGTCGCCGAGGTCGTCGCGGGGTACCTGGACCGCGCCGGATACCTGGTGGACCGGGCGGGTGACGGGCCCTCCGCCCTCGCCGGCGCCACCGCCCACTGGCCCGACCTGGTGGTCCTCGATCTGATGCTGCCCGGCATGGACGGCCTCGAGGTGTGCCGGAGGCTGCGCGGCCGTGGCCCCGTCCCGGTCATCATGCTCACCGCCCGCGGCGACGAGGACGACCGCATCCTCGGCCTGGAGGTCGGCGCGGACGACTACGTCACCAAGCCGTTCAGCCCCCGGGAACTGGTGCTCAGGGTGGAGTCCGTGCTGCGCCGCAGCCGGCCCGAGGCGGGCGTCCGGTCCCTCGGCGCGGCCGGACTCACCCTCGACCCGGCGGCCCGCCGCGCCACCCGAGGCGGCGCCGAACTGGCGCTCACCCTGCGCGAGTTCGACCTCCTCGCGTTCTTCCTGCAGCATCCCGGCCGGGCGTTCAGCCGCGAGGACCTGATGCGGGAGGTGTGGGGCTGGGACTTCGGCGACCTGTCGACCGTCACGGTGCACGTCCGGCGGCTGCGCAACAAGGTCGAGGACGATCCGGCCCGGCCCCGTCTGATCCAGACGGTGTGGGGCGTCGGCTACCGCTTCGACCCGGCGGCCTCCGCCGGACCCGGTGAGGAGTGACCGTGCGCGACACCCTTCTCATCGCCCTGTACGCCCTGCTCGGCGCCGGCGCGGCCGGGCTGCTCGGCGCGGGCGCCCTGTGGCTGCTGCGCCGCCGGTCGCTGACCAGTTCGCTCACCGTGGTCGCGGCCGTCGCCGTGACCGCCATGCTCGCGGGCACCCTGGCGGTGGCGCAGGCGATGTTCCTGTCCCCGCACGACCTGAGCGTGGTCACCACGGTGGCCGCGATGGCAGCCGTCGTCTCCCTGGGCACGGCGTCGGCGCTCGGCCGCTGGGTGGTCGCCCGCAGCCGCGAACTCGCCCTCGCGGCCCGCTCCTTCGGTGACGGCGGCGACTTCACCGCACCCGACGGACCGGCCACCGCCGAACTCGCCGCACTGAGCCGGGAGCTGGAGGCCACCAGCGCCAAACTCGCCGAGTCCCGGGAGCGTGAGCGGGCTCTGGAGTCGTCCCGGCGGGAACTCGTCGCCTGGATCTCGCACGATCTGCGCACCCCGCTCGCGGGCCTGCGCGCGATGTCCGAGGCGCTGGAGGACGGCGTCGCCGCCGACCCCGGCCGTTATCTGCGCCAGATCCGCACCGAGGTCGAACGTCTCAACGGCATGGTCGGCGACCTCTTCGAGCTCTCCCGCATCCACGCCGGCGCCCTCGCCCTGTCTCCGGCCCGGATGTCCGTCTACGACCTGGTCGGCGACGCACTCGCCGGGGCGTACCCGCTGGCGTACGAGCACGGCGTGCGGCTGGTGGGGGACCGGGTGGAACCCCTGCCGGTGGAGGTGGACGGCAAGGAGATGAGCCGGGTCCTCGGCAACCTGCTGGTCAACGCGATCCGCCGGACTCCCGCCGACGGCACCGTCATGGTGGCCGCCGAACGCTCGCCCGACGGCGTGGTGCTGTCCGTCTCGGACAGCTGCGGCGGCATCCCCGAGGAGGACCTCGCCCGCGTCTTCGACACCGGCTGGCGCGGCACTCACGCCCGGACACCCCCGGCGGGCGCCGGACTGGGTCTGGCGATCGTCCGCGGCATTGTGGAGGCGCACCGGGGCCGGGCCACCGTGCACAACATTCCCGGCGGGTGCCGTTTCGAGGTGGTGCTGCCCGCGGCAGCTTCATGACACAGGCAGCACCACCGGCCTTGTGCGGTCCTACGCGTCGCGCATACCCGCCGACGCGAACTCCCGCATGCCTTCCGTGAAGCCGACCTGCGGCTTCCAGCCCAGCTCAGCCCGCAGCCGGGACGAGTCCGCGGTGACGTGCCGGACGTCCCCCAGCCGGTACTCGCCGGTCACGACCGGCTCGGGTCCGCCGTGGGCCGCGGCCAACGCCGCCGCCATCTCGCCGACGGTGTGCGGCTCACCGCTGCCGGCGTTGTACGCGGTCAGCGTGCCGGCGGCCGGATCCGCCTCCAGAGCGGCCGCGTTGGCCGCCGCCACGTCCCGTACGTGCACGAAGTCCCGTCGCTGCAGCCCGTCCTCGAACACGCGCGGCGCCTCGCCGCGGGCGAGCGCCGAACGGAAGAAGGAGGCGACGCCGGCGTACGGGGTGTCCCGGGGCATCCTGGGCCCGTAGACGTTGTGGTAGCGCAGCGACACCGCCGACCCGTCCGTCGATCGCGCCCACGCGGCGGTCAGATGCTCCTGGGCGAGCTTGGTGGCGGCGTACACGTTGCGCGGGTCGGCCGCCGTGTCCTCGCCGACCAGCCCGGGGGACAGTTCCCGGCCGCACTGCGGACACCGCGGCTCGAAGCGCCCGGCCGCCAGGTCGGCGACGACCCGGGGGCCCGGCCGCACCACGCCGTGCCGTGCGCACGCGTACCGCCCTTCCCCGTAGACGACCATCGACCCGGCCAGCACGAGCCGCCGCACGCCCTGCGCGGCCATGGCCGTCAGCAGGACGGCGGTGCCCAGGTCGTTGCGGGAGACGTACTCCACGGCATCGGCGAACCCGGTGCCCAGCCCGACCATGGCAGCCTGGTGGCACACCGCGTCCACCCCCGCCAGGGCGCGGGTCACGGCCTGTTCGTCGCGCACGTCCGCAGCGGGGTCGGCCCGCACATCGAACACGACGGGTTCGTGCCCGCGCGCCCGGAGCGCCTCGACCACATGGGACCCGATGAACCCGGCACCGCCGGTGACCAGTACACGCATGGCTCCACGTTAGGGCGCGGACCTGCCGAGACCCTGCTCCGCGCCCGCAACGTCATGACTCCGTAAGAGTCAGTCGAGGGCCTGCCCGACCCGTGGCGGACACCCCGCCTCGGCGAGCAGACACGGGGTGAGTGCCGCGATGCGGTCCTGCGGCCGGTCGTGGCTGTGGGCCGGCAGGCGGGTTGCGGCCGGCGCAGCAGCTCGTCTGGCGGCAGGCCCCCGACAGCGCAGTCGCCGGTGCAGGGGGTGGAACGCGCCGCCGAAATCGCCCGTCTCGGTGAACGCCGTCCGTGTACAGCAGGAGTCGGTCACCGGGCCGGAAGGCGTAGTCCTCGACGTCGTACGGGTCGCTCACCAGCATGCCGAGGTCGAGCGGCGGGGCCGACCGACCCCGGTCGAGTTCGCGCACCCCGTCCGGCTCGATCAGCAGAAGGACGACGACGTACAGCAGCGGCGGCCTGCGCACTCACGCCGCAGGCGCGGGCGGTCGGTTCCGCGCCGCCACGTCGGTCACCGGCCCCCTGCCGGGGTACGCGTGTGTCACCCTCGCTCCTGCGCGCCACCCGGTGGGCGTGGCGTGCAGGCGGGCGGCGAGTCGCACCGTCGGGGTTGCGCGGCCTTCGCACAGCGGACTCCTGTCACACGGCCCGGGCAGGAGGTCCAGCCTGCTGTGCGCAGCCGCGGCACACCGGCGATTGCTCCACCTCGCGGCAGGTTCACCGCGCGGGCCCACTCCGCCGCCGCCCCCGTCGGCAGGCTGAGCGGAGGTGAGCCGGACGAGTCAGACGGTCGCCGGCTCCTTCTCGTCGGCGGCGTCGGCGGGGACGGACTCCGTCGAGTAGAAGACGGACTTGCCCTGCTTGCTGCGACGGACCTGCCCCTTGGCCACCAGGGCCTCCAGCGTGCTGCGCACCACCGTGATCTTGACGCCGCGTTCCGGGTGGGCGCCGGTCAACGCCTCGGTGACTTCGAGGGCCGAGCGCGGCGCACCCTCACGGGTCAGGTGACCGACGACGAGATCACGCAGCGTCGGACCGTCGCCGGCCTTGGACGCCTGCTTGGCGGCGGGCGCCTTCTTGACCGCCGAAGTCGAAGCCGAAGCCGACTTCGACGCTGCCGAGGCCTTGGACGACGGCGCGGCCTTCGAAGACGACGCCGGCTTCGCCGACGACACGGCCTTCGCCGACGACGCGGCCTTCGGCGAGGAGGCGGCCTTGGCGGACGACGCCGCCTTCCTGGCGCGCACCTTCTTCTTCGACTCACCGCCCTGCGCGGCGGAGGGCGCGGCCTGACGGGGCACGGAAGCCGTGGGCGTGCTCGGGGAAGCCGCCTCGCCCGCCTCCTCGGCGCCGCCGAGCGCCTGCTGCATGTTGACCAGCAGAGCGTGGTCGTGCCGCAGTGACTCCAACTTCTCCTGCAGCGCGGTCACTTCGCTGCTGAGCCGGTCCTGCTCCTCGGTGTTGTGCTTCAGGTCGTCGGCCAACCGGGCGGCGTACAGCGGCCTGAGGCTGGTCTTCTCGTCATGGTTGTCGGCCACGAGGGCCTCCTTGGAGTGATGTGCTGTGGTTTTGCCGAATAGTACTCACCGCACTCATCACCGCGTCGCACATGCGCACAATCTCCCGCGACCCGACAACCCACGACCCCGCAACCCACATCCCGCGACCGCACTGCCCGCAGCCGCGGAAGCCGAGTGAACCCTCACCGCCGCACGGGCAGTTGCTGCTCGGTCCAGATGACTTTGCCCTCGGGTGTGTAGCGCGTGCCCCAGCGGTCGGCGAACTGGGCCACGAGGAAGAGTCCGCGGCCGCCCTCGTCCATGCCGGCGGCGCGGCGCAGATGCGGGGAGACGCTGCTCCCGTCGGACACTTCGCAGATCAGGCTGCGGTCACGGATCACGCGCACGGTGATGGGCCCGGTCGCGTACCGGATGGCGTTGGTGACCAGTTCGCTGAGAATCAGTTCCAGGGTGAACGCCTCCTCGTCGAGTCCCCAGCCGCGCAGCAGACCGCCGGCGCAGGCCCGCACCCCGGAGACGGCCGCGGGATCGGACTCCACCTGCCAGACCGCGGTCCGGTCGCCGTCGAGCAGTCGGGTGCGGGCGACGAGCAGCGCGACGTCGTCGCGCGGGGCGGTGGGCAGCAGGGCGTCCATCACGGCCTGGCACATCTGTTCAGGTGTGCGTCCGGCGTGTGCGACGACGCCGCGCAGCCGTTCGATCCCCTCGTCGATGTCCCGCTGCCGTTCCTCGAGCAGGCCGTCGGTGTACAGCACGATGCTGCTGCTCGGCGGCAGTTGGATCTCCGCCTTCTCGTAGGGCAGTCCGCCCAGTCCCAGCGGCGGTCCGGCAGGCACCCCGGCCAGCCGGGCCCGGCCGTCCGGGTGGACGACAAGGGGCTCCAGGTGACCGGCCCGGGCCATGGAGCACCGACCGGACACCGGGTCGTAGACCGCGTACAGGCAGGTGGCGCCGGTCAGTGTCGGGGTGTCGCCGTTCTCGTCGTCCCGGTCCTGGTCGATGCGGGTGACGAGCTCGTCCAGATGCCAGAGCAGTTCGTCGGGAGGCAGATCGAGCGTCGAGAAGTTGTGGACGGCGGTGCGCAGTTGCCCCATGGTGGCGGCGGCGTGCAGCCCGTGCCCCACGACGTCGCCCACCACGATGGCCACCCGCGCCCCCGGCAGGGGGATGACGTCGAACCAGTCACCGCCGACGCCGCCGCCGATGCCCGCCTCGGCCGGCATATAGCGGTGCGCCACCTCGACGGCGCTCTGCTCGGGGAGCGCGTGCGGGAGCAGGCTCCGCTGCAGGGCGACGGCCGTGGCGTGTTCGCGGGTGAAACGACGGGCGTTGTCGATGCTCACCGCCGCACGGGCCACGAGCTCCTCCGCGACCGAGAGGTCCTCCTGGTCGAACGGCGTGGGTTCCCGCGACCGCCAGAAGGTCGCCACCCCGAGGATCACTCCTCGCGCCCGCAGCGGAGCCGCGATCATCGAGTGGATGCCGGAGGCGACCAGCGCGCGAGCGCGGTCGGGGGCCTGCACCTGCCAGCCGGAGAACGCCGCCATGTCGGCCTCCAGCACCATCCGCCCCGAACCGAACCCGGCGGCCTGCGGCGTCGAAGGGTCGAAGTGGATGAGCTCACCGGTCGGGTACAGCGGTGTGCCCGTGCGCACGCCGTGCAGCGCCACCCGACGCAGCTCCGCGATGTCCGCCAGGTCGGGTTCCTCTCCGCGCAGCACGGCGTCCGCCAGGTCGACGGTGACGTAGTCGGCGAACCTGGGCACGGCCAGTTCGGCCAGTTCCTCCGCCGTGCGCGTCACGTTCAGGGTGGTGCCGATGCGCAGGCCGGCCTCGTACAGCAGGCTCAGCCGCTCCTGGACGACCTCCACGCGCCCGACCAGGGCACTGAGTTCCGTCGTGTCCCGCAAGGTGGTGACCGAGCCGCCGGGCCCGGGCAGCTGCTCCATGGGGCGCTGGCTGACCGCCAGCAGCCGGGTGCCGACCTTGATCACCCGGTCGGTGGCCGTCGTGCCCGACAGCAGGAGCCGCTCGGCCCTCGGCTCCAGTCCGAGGCTGCCGACGGGCCGCCCCTCCACATCGGCGTCGAGTCCCAGCAGGCGCCGTGCCTCGTCGTTGGCCAGGAGCAGCCGGCCCTGCTGGTCGATGATGAGGACCCCCTCGCGCACCGCGTGCAGGACGGCGTCGTGGTGCTCGTACATGCGGGTCATCTGCGCCGGACCGAGGCCGTGGGTCTGACGGCGCAGCCGCCGGCTGATCAGCGCGCTCCCCGCGGTGGCCGCCGCGAGCACCAGCGCCGTCGCCCCCAGGACGAGCGGTACCTGCCGGTCGGCCGCCACACTCACCCGTTCGACGGTGATCCCCGCGGAGACCAGCCCGACGATCTTCCCGCTCGGGTCCTTGACGGCGACGACGGTCCGCACCGACCGGCCCAGCGTCCCGGTGGTCGTCTCGGTGACGACTCCGCCGTGCTGGGCCTTGGTGATGCTGCCGATGTAGTGCCGGCCGATCTGCGCGGGGTTGGGATGGGTGTAGCGGATGCCGTCGACGCTCATCACCACGACGAAGTCCACGCCGGAACGTGCGCGGGTCTGCTCGGCCTGCAGCTGCAGGGCGGCGGTGGGGTCGGGTCGGCTCAGGGCCTGGACGACCGAGGGGGAGGACGCGACGGCGGAGGCCACCGCGAGGGTGCGGTTGCGGGCCTCGCGCTCGGCGTCGGTCCGGGACTGCAGCAGCAGGGCGGCGACCGCGGCCGCCACCAGCACGAGGATGATGAAGACCTGCAGAACGAACACCTGGCCGGCGACGGTCCGTAGTCCCTGCCAGGACCGCAGACGACCGGGCCGTCGATCCATAGCCTCCATCTAACCGCGGCTGGTACCCGCCATCACCCCGGAACGCCGGGGTTCGGTGAACTCGTGACACACGGCGTCCTGCTGTGCACTCACGGCGCACCACCCGTTCCGTGGGGCGCGGCCGCGCCTCACGGGTCAGCCTCCGACGGGCCCCGAGCTCTCGCGGACGATCAGGTCGGTGCCGGCGAAGGTCGGCTCGGGGGGCCGGTGGCCGCTCTCCAACTGGCCGAGCAGCAGGCCGAAGGCGTCGCGGCCCAGCCCCTGGAAGTCCATCCGCACGGTGGTGAGGGAGGGCGTGAGGAACGCCGAGTGCGGGGCGTCGTCGAAGCCGATGACGCTGACGTCGTCCGGCACCTTCCGTCCGGCGTGGTGCAGGGCGCGCAGCACGCCCAGCGCCAGGTCGTCGTTGCCGCACAGGATCGCGGTGATCTCCGGGTCGTCCGCGAGTCCGCGCCCCTCGTCGTAGCCGACCTGTGCGTCCCAGCCCGCGCCGCCGTGCGGGTCGGGCGGGGTGACGCCGGCCGACTCCAGGGCGGCGCGCCAGCCCTGGGCGCGGGGGCCTTCGGGGCGCCGGGCGCCCACGGACGACGGGATGGCGAGGTAGTGGACGGTCCGGTGTCCGAGCTCCAACAGGTACGCGGTGGCGGCCCGGGCGGCCTCGCGGTCGTCGGCCCACACCGCGGGACGGGGAGGGGTCCGGCCGGGCGGCGGGGCTTCCACGACGGCGGCGCACGGCACGTCGGCCGGGGCCCGTTCCAGTGCCGCGGCGCCGAGCGGGTCGAAGCCGATGACCATCAGCCCGCCGCCCTCGGCCGCCGCCGAGGACATCGTGCGGTCGAGGTCGTCCTCGGGCGTCAGCACTTTCACCCCCAGCGCGTATCCCGCGGCGCGGGCCGCTTCCTCGAGGCCCTGGAGGGTGGCCGCGTAGCCGTGGAGGGTCGTGTTGGACGTCAGGACGGTGATGGACCGCGTCACGCCGCTGGCCAGGGCGAACGCGGTCGGGTTACGTCGGAATCCCAGGCTCTCGACGGCCGCCTCGACACGGCGGCGCGTCTCCTCGCGGACGTTCGGGTGATTGTTGATCACCCGGGAGACGGTCTGGTACGAGACGCCCGCGGCCCGTGCGACATCGCGAATGCTGGCGGCCTTCCGCGGCTCCCGTCCGGAGCCTGAGCGGTGGGCGGGGTTCGTGTGACCGGTCACATCCATCTCTTGAGTGTCAGCGGTCACAATGCCGCGCGTCAAGTGACGGGAAAGACCGGAGCCGACGTCCGTGCGAGGTATGTCGACGTCCGTGCGACAGGTATATCAGGGAAGAGGGCCGTGGGCCGCGCCTCGGCTCGGGCCGCCGGTCAGCCGGACGGCCGGCCGACCGGTGGGTCAGCCGGCCGGTCGACCGACGGGTCGTTCAGTCGTTCTCGGTCGGTGGGTGGGTCGGTGGGTCGGTCAGGAGGGCGTGGGCGCCGGGTTGCCGTAGTAGGCGTCGGGGCCGTGCTTGCGGGTGTAGTGGCGGTTGAGGAGGTGCTGGGGCGGCGGGGCCGTCGGGGACAGCGCGAAGGTGTGCAGGGCGATGTCGGCGACGGCTTCGCAGATGATGGCGTGCTCGAGTGACTTGCGCGCGGTCGGTCCCCAGGTGAACGGACCGTGGTTGGCCACCAGGGCCGCGGGCACCTCGACGGCCCGCTGGTCGTCCTCCTCGAGCAGGTCCACGATGACCCGCCCGGTGTTGTACTCGTAGTCCTTCGCGCACTGCTCGGCCGTGAGGTCCGGGGTGACCGGAATCGGCCCGTTGAAGGTGTCGGCGTGGGTGGTGCCGAGCACGGGGATGTCGCGGCGGGCCTGGGCGAAGGCGACGGCGCGGGTGGAGTGGGTGTGGGTGACGCCGCCGATGGAGGGGAAGGCGAGGTAGAGGCAGCGGTGGGTCTCGGTGTCGGTGGAGGGCCGCAGGTGCCCGTCGACGACCGCGCCGTCCGACAGGCGGACGGTCACCAGGTCGTCGAGACCGAGGTCCTCGTAGGGGACCCCGGAGGGCTTGATGACGAAGACGCCCGTCTCACGGTCGACGCCGCTGACGTTTCCCCAGGTCAGCGTCGCCAGGCCGACCTGAGGGATGGTCAGGTTGGCGTCCAGCACCTCTTGCCGCAGACCGTCGCGTACTCGTACGGTCATCGGCTGCCTCCTTGCATACGGATCAGAGCCATGACGTTCGCCCTCACAGCGCCTGGGCGAGACGGTGGTAGGCCGCGTTCCAGCGGACTTCCTTGGCGAACTGCCCGGTGTCGGTGTTCTCGTCGATGGTGAGGAGTTCGACGCCGGTCATGGCGGCGTAGTCGGTGAGCGTCTCCAGGCCCACGGCCGAGCTGAGCACGGTGTGGTGCGGGGCGCCGGCGAGCAGCCAGCTCTCCGCGGACTCGGCCAGCGAGGGGCGGGGCTCCCACACGGCGCGGGCCACCGGCAGGCGGCGCAGCGGCTCGCTCGGGGAGATGACGTCGACGACGTTGGCGGTCAGCCGGAACCGGTCGCCGAGGTCGGAGAGACCGACGACGACGGCAGGGCCCTCGGCGGCGTCGAAGACGAGGCGGACCGGGTCCTCGCGGCCGCCGATGGAGAGGGGGTGGATCTCGGCGCTGGGGCGGCCGGCGGCGATGGAGGGGCAGACCTCGAGCATGTGGGCGCCGAGGACGCACGGCTTGCCGGGGCCGAGGTGGTAGGTGTAGTCCTCCATGAAGCTGGTGCCGCCGGGGCTGCCGACGCCCATCACCTTCACCGTGCGCAGCAGGGCGGAGGTCTTCCAGTCGCCCTCGCCGCCGAAGCCGTAGCCGTCGGCCATCAGGCGCTGCACGGCGATGCCGGGGAGCTGGCGCAGGCCGCCGAGGTCCTCGAAGTTCGTGGTGAAGGCGGTGAATCCGCCCTCGGTGAGGAAGGTGCGCAGGCCGGCTTCGATGCGGGCCGCGTACAGCAGGGAGTCGTGCTGGTCGCCGCCGGGGCGCAGGGCCTCGGCGACGTCGTAGGAGTCGGTGTACTCGGCGGCGAGTTCGGCGACGTCCTTGTCCGCGACGGCGTCGACGACGGCGACGAGGTCGTTGACGCCGTAGGTGTTGACGGAGAACCCGAACCGCAGCTGGGCCTCGACCTTGTCGCCCTCGGTGACGGCGACGTCGCGCATGTTGTCGCCGAAGCGCGCCAGCCGCAGCGTGCGCGCGCTGTGGCGGCCGACGGCGGCGCGGGCCCAGGCGGCGACGCGGCGCACGACGCGGGGGTCGGTGGCGTGACCGGCGACGATCTTGCGGTCGACGCCGACGCGGGACTCGATGTGCCCGAACTCGCGGTCGCCGTGGGCGGCCTGGTTGAGGTTCATGAAGTCCATGTCGATGCTCGGCCAGGGCAGCGACAGGTTGTACTGGGTGTGCAGGTGCAGCAGCGGCCGGTCGAGGGCGCTGAGTCCGGCGATCCACATCTTGGCGGGGGAGAAGGTGTGCATCCACACGATCACGCCCACACAGGTGTCGGAGGCCGATGCCTCCTGGCACATCCGGCGGATCGCGTCGGCGTCGGTCAGCACCGGCTTCCACACGATCCGGACCGGGATCTCGCCCGGGTGACCCAGCGTCTCGGAGATGCTCCGGGACTGCTCGGCCACCTGCTGCAGCACGTCGTCGCCGTACAGGCCCTGGCTGCCGGTGAGAAACCAGACCTCGTGATCGGGGTAGGGCGTGGCGTTGGCTTCCATGTCGGACGTTTCCTTTCGGGAATGAAGACCACAGAGCAGAAGGCGGTGACGGCGGTCACCGCGCAGGGGGACTACGGAGTCAGGCGGAGGCTTCGGCGCGGATGGCACGCAGTCGGTGCATGACCTCGTTGGCGCCGCGGCCGAAGTAGTCGTGCAGCTCCCGGTACTCGGCGAACAGGCGGTCGTAGGCCGCCGCCCGCTCGGGGTCGGGCTGGTAGACCGCCGGACGGGCCTTGCCCATGGCGTGGGCGGCGGCCCTGATGTCCGGGTACGAACCGGCCGCGACCGCCGCGTGCATCGCCGCGCCGAGGGCCGGTCCCTGCGTGGAGTCGATGACGCCGAGGGGCAGGCGGGTGACGTCGGAGTAGATCTGCATCAGCAGCGCGTTCTTCGTCAGACCGCCCGCGATGATCAGCTCGCGCACCGGCACGCCGGAGTTCTCGAAGGCCTCGATGATGGTGCGGGTGCCGAAGGCGGTGGCCTCCAGCAGCGCCCGGTAGACGTCCTCGGGGCGGGTGGACAGCGTCAGGCCCACGATGATGCCGCTGAGGTCGTGGTCGACCAGGACGGAGCGGTTGCCGCTCTGCCAGTCCAGCGCGATCAGTCCGTGCTCGCCGATCTTCTGCTCGGCCGCGAGCGCGGTGAGGTGCTGGTGCGCGTCGCGTCCCAGCGCGGCTGCCTCCTCGGCGTACGACGCCGGGAAGCCGGTGCGCACGAACCAGCCGAAGATGTCGCCGACGCCGCTCTGCCCCGCCTCGTAGCCCCACAGGCCCGGCAGGATGCCGCCGTCGACGACGCCGCACATGCCCGGCACCTCGGCCCACTGGTCGGAGCTCATGACGTGGCAGGTGGAGGTGCCCATGATGGCCACCATCCGGCCCGGCTCGACCGCGGTCGCGGCGGGCGCCGTCACATGCGCGTCGACGTTGCCGACGCACACGGCGATGCCCTCGGGCAGGCCGGTCCAGGCCGCCGCCTCGGCGGTCAGCCGCCCCGCCAGGTCGCCGAGCTGCCCGATCGGGTGCTCCAGCTTGGTCGTCACGAAGTCGGCGAAGTCGGGGTTGAGCGCCGCGAGGTACTCCGGCGACGGGTAGACGCCGTCCTGGAGCTGGCCCTTGTAGCCGGCGGTGCAGGCGTTGCGGACGTAGGTGCCGGACAGCTGCCAGACGATCCAGTCCGCGGCCTCCACCCAGCGCTCGGTGCGGGCGTAGATCTCCGGGTCCTCCTCGAGGAGCTGCAGCGCCTTCGCGAACTCCCACTCCGAGGAGATCTTGCCGCCGTAGCGCTTGATCCACGGCTCCTTGCGCTCGGCGGCCAGCGCCGTGATGCGGTCGGCCTGGGCCTGGGCGGCGTGGTGACGCCACAGCTTGACGTAGGCGTGCGGACGGCCGGTGAGCTCGGGCAGCTCGCACAGGGGGGTGCCGTCTGCGAGCGTCGGCACCATCGTGCACGCGGTGAAGTCCGTGCCGATCCCCACCACCTGCTCGGGGCGGACTCCCGAGCGGGCCAGCGCCTCGGGCACCGCGATGCGCAGGACGTCGATGTAGTCGCTGGGCACCTGCAGCGCCCAGTCCGGCGGCAGAGCGGTCCCGTCGGGCAGCTGCCGGTCGAGCACGGCGTGCGTGTACGCGTGCTCGGCCGCGGCGAGCTCGGCGCCGTCGGAGACCCGGACGACCACGGCCCGCCCGGACAGCGTGCCGTAGTCGACTCCGATGACGTAGGTGTCGGGACGGGACTCTTCCCCGCGCTCGTCCTGGATCTCGGCGTTCACCACCGGACCGCCCTTCTGTTCGGTATGACAATCAACGTTCGGTATTGCGGATAGGGGAAAGGTAACTGGTGGTGTGGAGGATGGGGAAGGCCGGGGCCCGTGAAGACCCCGGCCGAGGTGACGTCAGCCGTTCGGCGGCGCGACGGTCACCCTGTCGATATCGGACGCATGCTTGGCGGAGTTTGCGAAGGCGACGGTGTTGACGCCGGCCTTGAGGGCGACCGGGACCGGCAGGTCCCAGAAGTTCGTCTGCACCGCCTTGTCGTTGAGGTTTCCGCGATGTTCCAGCAGGCCCGGTCGGCGTAGACCTTGTTCCGCTCGAGCATGGACGTCCACTGGATCATCTGTCCCGGCACGCACCGGTCGCGCCGGTTGCCGTACTCGTTGACGCTGGCCGGCGGCAGCTCGGGGATGCCCGCGGAGGCTTCCAGGGCCCGGTAGGCGGCCGGGGCGGACTCGAAGCTCGACAGCGAGCCGGGGTCGAGCTCGTGCCAGGTGGTGACGTCGGGCAGGACGCCGGCGGCCTTCGCCTCAGGGGAGAAGCCGCCCATGAGCCGGGCGTCGTAGTGCGTCTCGTCGGACCCGTCGATCCTGGCGTCCGGGATGATCGACCGGATTGACCGGTCACTGACATGCGAGGATTGTGAGCGGTCACAACGTGAGCGTCAAGAGACTGGAACCAGGGATTCACTCCTCGGTCACCCCGGCCGGCGCGGCGGACCCGTCACCCCCCGAGCGTGAACGGCCGGCTCGGCGTCCACGAGAACCACCGCAGGACCGAACCGTCCCGGAAGGGGAAACTGCCTTGACCACTGCCGTCGCGACAGACGAGAGGTCCCGTATCTGGTCCCGTCCGGAACTGGGACTGCACGCCGTGGTGGACGCCGAGGGATCGGTGCGACTGGGCAGACCCGGCCAGGACCGGGCCTGCCTGGTCCCCCTCGTCGAGGTGACCGCCACCGGCCACGGACGCCGGTGGTCGGGCGAACGCTTCATCGAGACGTCCGTCGGCGAACGCCTGGCCTACCGTGGCCATGAGACGGTCCACGAGGGCGGCCGGGAACGCACGACGATCCGGCTGGCGGACCCCGTGACCGGTCTCGCCGCCCACGTCACCCTCGAGGCGGGCGGGGGCGGGGCGGTTCCCGGCGCCGGTTTCCTGCGGGCCCGGGTGCGTCTGGTCAACGAGGGCGCCGCGCCGCTGCGGCTGGAGAGCGTGACCACGCTGACCCTCGGCGGCATCGCCGACGCGGACGGATCGCTCGACGGTCTCACCCTGCACTGGGCCGACAACGACTGGCTCGCCGAATGCCGCTGGCGGCAGGCCCCCTACCGCGAGCGGGTCGTCCCGCTGAGCCGGTCCGCCCACGGCCACGAGGGACGCGGCTGCTTCGAGCGGTACTCGCAGGGCAGCTGGTCCACCGGCCGCCACCTCCCCGTCGCGGGCCTCACCGACCGGGACGGACGGGCGTGGCTGTGGCAGATCGAGTCCAGCGCGGGCTGGCGCTTCGAGACCGGTGAGCGCGAAGGATCCGCCTACGTCGCCCTGTTCGGCCCCGACGAGGCCCACCACCAGTGGCACCACACCCTCGCGCCCGGCCAGGAGTTCCACACCGTGCCCGCCGTCCTCGTCAGAACGGAGAGCGGCGGGCTGGACGCAGCCTTCGGGATCCTCACGGACCACCGCCGCGGCATACGCCGAGACCACCCCGACCACCGCGCGCTCCCGGTGATCTACAACGACTACATGAACACCCTCATGGGCGACCCCACCACCGAGAGGCTGCTCCCGTTGATCGAGTCCGCGGCCGACGCCGGCGCGGAGGTCTTCGTCATCGACGCCGGCTGGTACGACGACGACGCCCAGGGCTGGTGGGACGCCGTCGGCGCCTGGGAAGCCGCCGCCGACCGCTTCCCCGGCGGCATCGGAGAGGTCCTGGACGCCATCCGGCAGCGCGGTATGACGCCGGGGCTGTGGCTGGAGCCCGAGGTCGTGGGCGTGCGCAGCCCGCTGGCCCGCACACTGCCGCCCGAGGCGTTCTTCCAACGGGGCGGGGTGCGCGTCACCGAACACGGACGGCACCACCTGGACCTGCGGCACCCCGCCGCCCGCGCCCATCTCGACCGGGTGGTCGACCGGATCGTCGGCGACTGGGGCGTCGGCTACCTGAAGCTCGACTACAACATCAACATCGGCCCCGGCACGGAGGGCGGCACCGGCGACGGCCCCGAGAGCGCGGGCGCGGGACTGCTCGGGCACCACCGCGCCCACCTCGACTGGATGGCCTCGCTGCTCGACCGGCACCCCCGTCTCGTCCTGGAGAACTGCGGATCGGGCGGCCTGCGCATGGACTACGCGCAGCTGACGGTGACGCAGCTGCAGTCCACCAGCGACCAGCAGGACTTCCTGCGCTACCCGCCGATCGCCGCCGCGGCCGCCACCGCCGTCACACCCGAGCAGGCGGCGGTCTGGGCCTACCCCCAGCCGGAGCACAGCCTCGACGAGATCGCCTTCACCCTCACCGGCGCGCTCCTCGGCCGGGTCCACCTCTCGGGATTCCTCGACCGCATGGACGACGACCGGTTCGCCCTCGTGCGCTCGGCGATCGGCGTGTACAAGGGCATCCGGGGGCAGATCGCCGGCGCCCACCCCTTCTGGCCGCTCGGGCTGCCCTCCTGGGAGGACGCCTGGCTCGCGCACGGGCTTCGGGGCCGGGAGTCCACCTTCCTGACGGTGTGGCGCCGGGGCCCCGGCGGGGAGCGGCGCGCACTGTCCCTGCCCCACCTGCGGGGCGTCCGCCTGGCGCCGGAGGCGCTGTACCCGGCCCCCTCCGACGCCACCGCCCGATGGGACGCCGACGCGGGCGTCCTCACCGTCCGCCTGCCCCGCCCCGACACCGCCGTGCTGCTGCGATGGGACGCCGCGCACTGAGGCGTCCCCCGGGGAAGGGGCGGGCCGGCGCCACGCACCTGCCCGCCCCCGCCGAACGGCCGCCGCTGCGCCGCCGCCCCGACCGTGGAGCGGTGACGGCGTCGTGCGGCGGGGGCGACCTCGTCACACGTCAGGACCTGGCGCGCGCCGCGCGGGCCTGACGGAAGTCGAGGTACGACAGCGCCGTCACCAGCAGCGGAACGACGACGCACAGCAGGACGACGCGGAGCCGGCCCTCCGTCAGCGCGGCGAGGGCGACGACGGCGAGGACGCTGCCGACGAAGCCGAAGAACTGACGGTAGGAGCGGAACCCGCCCGTCACCGCCGGCCGGGGATCGTCCTCGGCCCACGCGGCGCGCGCGGGGTGGCTGTCCCCGTCCCGCCGGGCCTGCCGCCAGGCGAAGCACCAGCGGGCGACCGCGTAGAGGACGAACGTGCCCAGGTAGATCCACCACCCGATCGGGTCGTCGGGCAGTGCACGCGCGAGAGTCACCTGTGTCATGGACCCCGCGTGCCCCGCCTGCCGGGGAGCAGACGGTTCCGGATTCCGGCCGGACGGGTCCCGGCCCGGCCCGGCGTCGGCGCCGGTGGGGTCGCACGGTCCAGGGTCGGTCGATGGGCTGCGGTCGCGGCTGCTACGTTGCGGACGCATGAGCGACAACGTGTACGTGGGCAACGCCGGCAAGGACGCGGCGCTGGACCACGGCTGGCTGCTGGGCCACTTCAAGGACGCCGACGACCCCCGGCACAGCGCGGACGTGGAGATCAAGTGGGGCGTGCACCCACAGGGCGACGAGCGGGTGCAGTGGGTGAGCGGTGAAGTGCGCACCGCCCTGCTGGTGCTCATCAGCGGCCGCTTCCGGGTCGAGCTGCCCGGGCGCAGCGTCGTGCTGGCGGAGCAGGGCGACTACATCGTGTGGGGCAAGGGGGTCGACCACTCCTGGTACGCGGAGGAGGAGTCGGTCGTCCTGACGGTTCGCTGGCCGTCGGTCGCGGGCTACAAGGCCACGGCCGACGCCGGCCCGCGGCGCCGGGACTGAACTCAGCCGCTCCCCGCCCCGCCGCCCGGGCCGTCCCCGTCCGCGAACGTCGCGAGGATGCGCTCGGCGGCCAGCGTCGCCGTCAGCTCGCCGTCCCTGACCCGCTGTTCGAGGAGCGGGGCGAGGGCGCGCACCGCCGGGTCGGCGTGCAGCCGGCCGAGGAGTTCGTCGCGGACCATGGTCCACGTCCAGTCGACCTGCTGGTCGCGCCGCTTGGCCGCCAGGCGCCCGGTGGAGTCCAGCACCGTGCGGTGCTGTTCCAGGCGTTCCCAGACGGTGTCCAGTCCCGACGACTCCCGGGCGCTGCAGCTCAGCACGGGCGGCGCCCACGCGGCGTCCTTGCCGTGCATCAGACGCAGCGCGCCCGCCAGCTCGCGGGCGGCGGCGCGGGCGTCGCGCTCGTGCGGGCCGTCGGCCTTGTTGACGGCGATGACGTCGGCCAGCTCCAGGACGCCCTTCTTGATGCCCTGCAGTTGATCGCCGGTGCGGGCGAGGGTGAGCAGCAGGAAGGAGTCGACCATGTTGGCGACCGCTGTCTCGGACTGGCCGACCCCGACCGTCTCGACGAGGACGACGTCGTAGCCGGCCGCCTCCATGACCACGATCGACTCCCGCGTGGCCTTCGCGACGCCGCCGAGGGTGCCCGCGGTGGGGGAGGGGCGGATGAACGCCGCCGGATCCACCGCGAGACGTTCCATACGGGTCTTGTCGCCCAGGATCGAGCCTCCGGTGCGGCTGGACGACGGGTCGACGGCGAGCACCGCCACCCGGTGGCCCAGCGAGGTCAGCAGCGTTCCGAACGCGTCGATGAACGTCGACTTGCCCACGCCGGGCACTCCGCTGACGCCGATCCTGCGCGCCCTGCCGCTGTGCGGGAGCAGCTCGGTCAGCAGCTCCTGCGCCAGCGCCCGGTGCTGGGGCCGGGTGGACTCGACCAGGGTGATGGCGCGCGCGACGATCGCGCGCTTCCCGTCGAGTACACCCTTCACATACGTGTCGAGGTCGATGGCCATGGGCGTCAGAGGCCGTGCCCGAGATCGTCCGACAGCCGCTTCACCAGGTCGTACGCGGCGTCGGGGATCACTGTGCCGGGCGGGAAGACGGCGGCCGCGCCCATCTCCAGGAGCGTGGGCACGTCCTGCGGCGGGATGACACCGCCGACGACGATCATGATGTCCTCGCGTCCTTCCTCGGCGAGCTGCTCGCGCAGCGCCGGCACCAGGGTGAGGTGTCCGGCGGCCAGCGACGACACCCCGACGATGTGCACGTCGGCCTCGACGGCCTGCCGTGCCACCTCGCCCGGGGTCTGGAACAGCGGGCCGACGTCGACGTCGAAGCCGAGGTCGGCGAAGGCGGTGGCGATCACCTTCTGGCCGCGGTCGTGGCCGTCCTGGCCCATCTTGGCGACCAGGATGCGCGGCCGCCGGCCCTCGGCCTCCTCGAACGCGGTGACGAGGCCGCGGGTGCGGTCCACGGACGGCGACTCCCCTGCTTCGTTGCGGTACACGCCGGAGATCGTACGGATCTGGCTCGCGTGCCGGCCGTACACCTTCTCCAGGGCGTCGGAGATCTCGCCGACGGTGGCCTTCGCGCGGGCCGCGTGCACGGCCAGCTCCAGGAGGTTGCCCTCGCCGCCGGCGGCCCGGGTCAGCGCGTCCAGGGCAGCCCGGCACGCGACGTCGTCCCGCTCCTCGCGCAGCCGGCGCAGCTTCTCGATCTGCTGGGCGCGCACGGAGGAGTTGTCGACCTTGAGGACGTCGATCTGCTCGTCGCTGTCGACGCGGTACTT
Source organism: Streptomyces sp. SAS_272 (assembly GCF_052543235.1). Lineage (NCBI taxonomy): Bacteria > Bacillati > Actinomycetota > Actinomycetes > Kitasatosporales > Streptomycetaceae > Streptomyces > Streptomyces sp. SAS_272. The sequence continues at coordinate 27,776 of NZ_JBMNDR010000035.1, forward strand.
GTTGACGCCGATCACCGGCTGGCGCCCGGAGTCGATGCGGGCCTGCGTGCGGGCGGCGGCCTCCTCGATGCGCAGCTTGGGGATTCCGGCGTCGATGGCCTTGGCCATGCCGCCCGCGGCCTCGACCTCCTCGATGTGCTGCCAGGCGCGGCGCGCGAGGTCGTACGTCAGCCGCTCCACGTAGGCGCTGCCGCCCCACGGGTCGATCACCCGCGTGGTGCCCGACTCCTGCTGGATCAGCAGCTGCGTGTTGCGGGCGATGCGCGCGGAGAAGTCGGTCGGCAGCGCGAGCGCCTCGTCGAGGGCGTTGGTGTGCAGCGACTGCGTGTGGCCCTGGGTCGCCGCCATCGCCTCGACGCAGGTGCGCGTGACGTTGTTGAAGACGTCCTGCGCGGTCAGAGACCAGCCCGAGGTCTGCGAATGGGTGCGCAGCGACAGCGACTTGCTGTTCTGCGGATCGAACTGCTTCACCAGTTTCGCCCACAGCAGGCGCGCCGCCCGCAGCTTGGCTACCTCCATGAAGAAGTTCATGCCGATCGCCCAGAAGAAGGACAGCCGCGGCGCGAACGCGTCGACGTCCAGGCCCGCTTCACGGCCCGCCCGGATGTACTCCACGCCGTCCGCGAGCGTGTACGCCAGCTCCAGGTCGGCCGTCGCGCCCGCTTCCTGGATGTGGTATCCGGAGATGGAGATGGAGTTGTAGCGGGGCATCCGCTGCGAGGTGTAGGCGAAGATGTCGGAGATGATCCGCATCGACGGCTTCGGCGGATAGATGTAGGTGTTGCGGACCATGAACTCCTTGAGGATGTCGTTCTGGATGGTCCCGGCCAGCTTCTCGGGCGGCACGCCCTGTTCCTCCGCCGCCACGATGTACAGCGCGAGCACGGGCAGCACCGCGCCGTTCATCGTCATCGACACGGTCATCTTGTCCAGCGGAATGCCGTCGAACAGCTGCCGCATGTCGTAGATCGAGTCGATCGCCACACCGGCCATGCCGACGTCACCCGTCACCCGCGGGTGATCGCTGTCGTACCCGCGGTGGGTCGGCAGGTCGAAGGCGACCGACAGGCCCTTCTGGCCGGCCGCGAGGTTGCGGCGGTAGAAGGCGTTGGACTCCTCCGCGGTGGAGAAGCCGGCGTACTGACGGATCGTCCACGGCTGGTTGACGTACATCGTCGGGTACGGGCCGCGCAGGTACGGCGCGACGCCCGGGTAGGTGCCCAGGAAGTCCAGGCCCTCCAGGTCCTGACCGGTGTAGAGCGGCTTGACGTTGATGCCCTCGGGGGTCTCCCACAGCAGGTCGTCCCCGCCCGCCGCCCTCTTCACGGCCGTGCGCCACTCGTCGGCGCCGGCGTCGGCGGCCGGGGTCCCCAGCTCGATCCCGGAGAAGTCGGGGATTGCCATCAGGACACAGCTCCCATGCGGTCAAGGGTGGCGGACAGCACGGCGACGGCGTCGCAGCCCGCGAAGACGTAGGCGTCGACCCCGGGGTACTGCCCGGGGCGTCCGGCGAGGAACACGTGCGAGGCGCCGGCGGTCCGCAGCCGGGCCGCCTCCGTCTCCGCCTGCTCTTCGTACAGGGCGTCACTCGAGCACAGGCAGACCTCCGTGGCGCCGCTGTCCTCGAACGAGCCCTCGGTGACCGGTTCGACGCCGCCGGCCTGGAACAGGTTCGCGGCGAAGGTCAGCCGGGCGGTGTGCGCGGCGGCCGGACCGAGCGCCGCCAGATAGATCCGCGGCCGGGAGCCGGTCGCCGCGAGGTGGGCGTCCGAGCGCGCCCGCAGCGCCTCGTACGCCTCGTCACGGCGCACCCGCGGCAGACCGCCGGAGCGGGGTTCGGGCGCGCTCTCGCGCACCACCGGCTTCTCCGCGAGGAACGGGAACTCGCTGACCCCGGTGATGGGTTCGCGGCGCTTGGCGAGCAGGCCGCTGCGCGCCTGCCAGGTGTCGGCGAGGTCCTTCGCGAGGCGTCCCGAGCGCAGGGCGGCCGCCTGGCCGCCGCTCCGCTCGATCCCCTGGAAGAACTCCCAGCCCGCGTGGGCCAGTTCGTCCGTCAGCCGTTCCACGTACCAGGATCCGCCCGCCGGGTCGATGACCCGGGACAGGTGCGACTCCTCGATGAGGATCGTGGACGTGTTGCGGGCGATGCGCCGTGCGAACGCGTCGGGCAGACCGAGCGCGTCGTCGAAGGACAGCACGGTGACGGAGTCCGCTCCGCCCGCCCCCGCGGCGAGCGTGGCGATGGTGGTGCGCAGCATGTTCACCCACGGGTCGCGGCGCGACATCATCACCGGCGAGGTCACCACGTGCTGGATCTGCGCGCCGGCGCCGGCCGCCCCGGACACCTCGGCGACCCGGGCCCACAGTCGGCGGGCGGCCCGCAGCTTGGCGATCGTCAGGAACTGGTCGGCGGTCGCCGCGTAGCGGAACTCCAGCTGCCCGCAGGCCTGTTCGACGCTCAGGCCGGCCTCGGTCAGCTCCCGCAGACAGGCGACGCCGGTGGCCAGCGAGGCGCCCAGTTCCTGAGCGGCCGAACCGCCGGCCTCGTGGTACGGCAGCGCGTCCACGGTCATCGCCCGCAGCTGCGGATACTCCCGCGCGCACAGCAGCGCGAGCTCGGCCACCGGTGCGAACGCGACCGGCCGGCCGGTGCGGGCCTCGTGACCGAGGGGATCCGCGCCCAGACCGCCGCGCGCGGCGTCCTTCGTGACACCCCGTTCCTCGAACAGCCGCAGCAACTCCCGTGCGGCGGGCTCGACCTGATCGCCCGCGTCGAGCACGACCGGTGCCAGGTCGAGGAGCACGCCGTCCAGGACCCGGCCGAGGGAGGACACCGGAATGCCGCCGTCGCCGGCCACCAGCCACAGGGAGGTGACGCCGTTCTCCAGGTCCGCGAGCACGGCGCGGTTGTCGTCGGCGGTGTGCCGCTGCCGCACGTCCCAGCCCCCGACGGCGTTCCCCTCGGGCCGGCTGCCGCGCACGAAGGGCGCGAAACCGGGGTGACCGTGCTCGGGCGCGGCGTCGCGCGCGGTGTAGAGGGGGCGGGTGCGCAACCCGTCCTCGAGAGCGGTGGACAGGGCTTCCTCGGCCTGAGCGCCCTCGACATCCTTACCCGACTTGCGCAGCACGCCTGCGATGAGGCGCTGCCACTGCTCGTGGGTGGCGTCAGGGAACTCGCCGGCCAGCTGGAGCCCGTCGTCAGGCAGGACCGTCATGCTCGGATGCTAGGCCCAAGATACGAAGGAGCAGCAGAGGGCGCCGCTGTGACCTTTCCCTCGCCGTGGCTGTGACCTGCTCCTCTCCACCGGGACTCGATGCCGCCGACAGGCTGAGAACTGGCTGGAAACAGGCCGTGACCAGGCGGGACGGCCGAAACCGGCCGGTGGCGCTGAGACGCTCCGCGGGCCGGGCGACGGGTCGGCGACGACGGCGTGCCACCGGGGCTTTAGCGGCGGCCCACCGCCGCACTGGCGGAGCCGCCCGTTCCGCCCCTCGGCGGCGTTCGGCCCGGCCGCGCGGCAGCAGGATTTCGTGCGCCCCGGCCGGTTCCGGTCGCTCAACTCCCGCTGAGGACAGGCGCTCCGGATCGGCCGGGGAACCCGTCACCGCACCCGGCGCGGCACCACCGGCACAGGTCGCCCGTTCCCCACGGAGAGCCCTGCCCCTCCGGGGGCGCCGGACACGCCCCGCACACTCGCCCAGGCACGCACGCCCGAACGCACGCACCCCCGAACGCAAGCACCCCCGAACGTACGTGTGCGCAGTCGATCGTCAGCAGCTCGCAACCCCCTTCGCGGGAAGAGAGGCGCTCCACGTGACAAAACGCAGGCCGACCCCGCCCCCAGCCCCCGAGCCCGGTTCCGGGCCCGCGTCCGGGGCCGGAGCCATGGCGCCGCATCCGTTGCTCGCGTACTTCCTCGACGCCGCCGACGGCAGGTTCCCGCCGGCCGACGGCGCCGTCACCGTGTTGCCCGCACTGCCCGCACTGCCCGTACCGTCCGGCCCGCTGGAGGCATCGGTCGCCTTCACCGGTCACGCCGTCGTCGCCACCGCGCTGGCCGCGCCTGCGGTTCACGCCCTGCGCCCCGACGGTTTCGGCGGCTCGATGGGTCCGGACTTCCTGCGCGCCCTCGCCGGACCCACGGGCTGGATCGGGTCGGTCGACGCCGTCCTCGTCCGCCGTGGCGCCGGCGGGACCGCCCTGCTCCAGCCGCTCTCCGGGGCGGACGGCCATCCGCGGGTGCGGTACGCCCGCCGACTGCGCGCCGGCGTCCGGGTCTTCGGCGACGACCGGGGGCTGGTCACCCTGGCGGCGGGGCTCGCCGGCCGGACGGAACTGAGCGTCGAACTCCACGCACCGGACGACGGCGGTCATGGTGGACGCGGCAGGTCACTGCTCGGCGACGCGCTCACGCTGGTCCAGGAAGGCGAACCGGTCTTCGCCGCCGTCGCCCCGGGCAACGCGCGCTCGCTGCGGGCGTTCCTCGCCGCCGGCTTCACCCCGGTGGGCTCCGAGGTGCTCGTCAGGCCGGACCGGGGCCCGGCACGGCAGCGCCGCGGCGGCCACGAGTCGCCGCTGCCCTGACCCCGTGTCACCGTCGTGATGAGCCGGTGAAGCCCCGACGGTGAGCCTGTGTGAATTCGGGTACCCGGTGGCGCAGCGCGTTCCGTCGCGTCGTGGCGCGAGGGTGCGGAAGGGGCGCTCGCGGGCCCGGAACCGGTCAGCCCATGGCGGCCTGTGGATTCCTCCTCCTGCGTCGCTATGCTCATCTGAGTATAATATGCACCAAATGTGCGCTGCTGGGCTTATGTGCCGGTCTGCGGGGAACTTGGTCTCCGCGATCAGCCGCCGGCAACCACCCGGAGGATCAGCCCTCCGCCTGGGCGTCCGGGCATACCCCGAGGAGTGAACGTGAGTATGCGTATCGGAGTGGAGGAAGAGTTCCACGTCCTGGAGGTGGAGAGCGGGCTCCTGGTGCCACGCGCCGAGGCCGTCCTGGAGCACCTGCCCAAACGGACCTTCACGACCGAGCTGCATCAGTCGACGGTCGAGTCGAACAGCGGTGTGCACACGTCGCTGGACGACCTCTACGCCGATCTCACCGAGACGAGACGGCGACTCGACAAGGCTGCCGCCTCGTCGGGGCTGGCGGTGATGGCCGCGGGCACCGCGCCTCTCGCGCCAGCCGTCTCCGCCCGCCCCACCGCCGACGCCCGCTATCTGCACATGGCGGACGAGTACCGCAAGATCGCCGACGAGCAGCTCATCTGCGGCGCCCAGGTCCACGTGGACGTGCCCGACCGTGACACGGCCGTACGCGCCATGTGCGTGGTGTCGCCCTGGCTGCCCGTGCTCCTGGCGCTCTCCGCGAGCTCCCCGTTCTGGCAGGGGGCCGACACGGGGTACGCGAGCTGGCGCACCCTGGTGTGGCAGCGCTGGCCCACCGCGGGTCCCGCCGGATGCTTCTCCGGCGCGGCCGAGTACGACGCCGCGGTGGAGGACTTCGTCCGCGCCGGCGTCATCAGCGACCCGGGGATGATCTATTACGACGTCCGCCCCTCCTCCCACCTGCGCACGCTCGAACTGCGGGTCTGCGACGCCTGCCCGCGCGCGGAGACCGTCGTGCTCATCGCCGGCCTCTTCCGCGCCCTGGTGACCGAGGCCCGCGAGCGGCTGCGCACGCACGGCGAACCGGGCTGCACCGGACGGCACGAGTGGCTGCGCGGCGCCACCTGGCGCGCCGCCCGCTCCGGCCTCGAAGGCACGCTCGTGGACCCCGAGACGCACCGGGAGGCGCCGGCGCCGCAGGTCCTGCGCAAGCTGCTCGTCCGGCTCCGTCCCGCGCTCGAGGCGCACGGCGACTGGGACACCGTCCGCTCGCTGGCGCGCTCGGCGCTCGCCGAGGGCAGCGCGGCCCGTCGCATGCGCCGTACGGCACAGGACGAGGACCTGCTGGCCTGCGTCGACATGCTCATCGCCGAGACCCGTGGCGATGAGCATGTCGACGGACCGCGCGACGCGACCCGGCCCTCCGCCGTGGGCGGCTCGCGTTCCTCCGTGCTGCGCCGGGCACTGCCGGAGGCCATCGGCGGCTGACGTGCGCCTGAACGTCATGGACACCGGTTGCTCCGGCTCGGCAGCACCGTCGGTCGCCTCGCACCGTCGGGCGGCGGCCCCGCAGGCGGCCGCGGCTCGCGCGCAGGAGCGAGCGTCCCCGAGGGCGCCCCGTTCCGACGGTCCGTCGCAGAAAGCGATCCGTTCAGAAAGGTTTTGTCATGTCCAGCAGCACGGCTGAGGTCGTGATCGGCGAGGGCGGTCCGGTTCTCCGGCACCGGTCCGCGGACGCCGGCGAGCGGAACGGAGGCGGTGCGCCATGTGCGGTCTGAGCGGAGAGATCCGCTTCGACGGACGGCGGCCCGATCTGGCGGCCGTCGGGCGCATGAGCGAGCGGCTCGCCGCCCGCGGACCCGACGGCCAGGGCCTCTGGACTCGAGGCGCGGTGGCGCTGGGACACCGGCGCCTGAAGATCATCGACCTGTCGGACCTCGGGGCCCAGCCCATGACGGACGCCCCCGGCGAGCTCACCGGCGTCTTCAACGGCTGCGTGTACAACTACCGGGAGCTGCGCGACGAACTGCGCGGGCTCGGCCACCGCTTCACGTCGACGTCCGACACCGAGGTGGTGCTCAAGGCCTACCGCCAGTGGGGGACCGCCTGCGTCGAGCACTTCCACGGCATGTTCGCCTTCGCCCTCGTCGAGCACCGCACCGGCCGCGTGGTGCTGGCCCGCGACCGGCTCGGGATCAAGCCCCTCTACCTGTCCCGGACGCCCAGAAGGCTGCGCTTCGCCTCGTCGCTGCCCGCCCTTCTCGCCGCCGGAGACGTGGACACCTCGCTCGACCCGACGGCCGTCCACCAGTACCTCAGCTGGCACGCCACGGTGGCGGCGCCCCGCACCGTCCTCAACGGCGTGCGCAAGCTTCCCCCGGCCACCGTGCGGGTCGTCGAGCCGGACGGCACGCACCGCGACCACCGCTACTGGCAGCCGTCCTACACACGCCGGCCCGAGTACGCCGGGATGGGCGCGAACGAGTGGCGTGACGCGGTGCTGGAGGCGCTGCGCACCGCCGTACGACGCCGGATGGTGTCCGACGTCCAGGTCGGCGTGCTGCTCTCCGGCGGCCTCGACTCCAGCCTCATCGTCGCTCTGCTGGCCGACGAGGGGCAGCGGGACCTGATGACGTTCAGCGTCGGCTTCGAGTCGGAGGGCGGTGAGGAGGGCGACGAGTTCCGGTACTCGGATCTGGTGTCCCGGGAGTTCGCCACCGACCACCGCCGCCTGATGGTGCCGTCCGACCGGGTGTCCACGGCCCTGGACGGCGCGATCGCCGCCATGAGCGAGCCCATGGTCAGCCACGACGTGGTCGCCTTCTACCTGCTGTCCGAGCAGGTGTCGAAGGAGGTGAAGGTCGTGCAGAGCGGGCAGGGCGCCGACGAGGTGTTCGCCGGCTACCACTGGTACCCGCAGCTGGCCGAGGTCGCGCGGGAGGACGAACCCGAGCAGTACGCGCAGACGTACTTCGACCGGCCGCACGCCGACCTCGCCCGGATCCTCCAGCCGCAGATGCTGCCGCCCCGCGACGTGTCGGGCGACTTCGTCCGCGAGCACATGGCGGCGCCGGGGGCGCACAGCGCCCTGGACGCGGCGCTCCGCCTCGACACGCACGTCATGCTCGTCGACGACCCCGTCAAGCGGGTCGACAACATGACGATGGCCTGGGGGCTGGAGGCCCGGGTGCCGTTCCTCGACCACGAGCTCGTGGAGCTGGCCGCGGCCTGCCCGCCGGAGCTCAAACTCGCCGACGGCGGAAAAGGCGTCCTGAAGGAGGCCGGCCGCAAGCTCCTGCCGCGCGAGGTCGTCGACCGTCCCAAGGGCTACTTCCCCGTCCCCGCGATCCGCCATATGGCGGGCCCCGTCCTGCAGCGTGTCCAGGAGGCGCTGAAGGCGCCCGAGGCGACGGAGCGCGGCCTGTTCCGCGAGTCGTACGTGACCGAGCTCCTCGCGGCGCCCGACGAGTGCCGGACCAGGCGCGGAGCGAACGCCCTGTGGCAGGTAGCTTTGCTGGAGATATGGCTGCAGACGCACGGAATCACGTGACGGACGGCGACCGGAACGGGTGGGCCGCGCACGGCCCGGCGCCCGCCCTGCGACGGGTCGACGCCCGCCTCGCGTCGTTCGGCGCGCCCGCCCGGCCTGCGGGGGACGGGGACGCGCCCGGCGCGGTGTGCGAGGCGGCCCCGGCCATGGTGCTGCTGCCCGAGGCGGCCGGACCGCGCGAGGCCGTGAGCCGGCTGCGCGCGCACGGCTGCTGGTACCCCTCCGCGGGCGCGGACGGCGCCGAGGTGGCCTTCATCTGCGACCGCGGCGGGGTGCCCCAGCTCTGGGCCGGGCCCGTGAACAGCGCCGAGGTGCGACTGCTGGACTCCTCGCCCGATCCCGTCACCGAGGTGTCCTGGTCGCCGGACGGCCGCTGGATCGCGTACACCACCGCGCCGGGCGGCGGTGAGCACTCCCGGGTGCTGTGCGTGCGCCCCGACGGCACCGGCCGGCGTGTGCTGGCCGGCGCCGACCCGGGCAGCACCGCCTATCTGGGCTGCTGGTCGCACGACGGTTCCTGTCTCGCCGTCACCGTTACCGCACCGCCCGCCCGCACTCCGGGCGACGCCGCCCGGGGCCGCGTCCCGGCGGACCGCGCCCCGGCCGACAGCCCTCTCGACGGCGCCCTCCCGCCCGCCGGCTGGGCCGACCGAGGCGGACACGCCACGCTCCTCGGCGCCTCCTCGTACGACGCCGCGACCTGGAACGGCCCGGCGACCGCCACGGCGACCGCGAGCGGGACGACGAGCGGCAGCCCGGCCGACGTCACCGCGCCGACGGCGGCGACCGTGCGCCCCGACGGAGGCCTGTCGGTCTACCTGATCGACCCCGACGGTGTGGCGTCGCCCGAGCTGCTGACCACGGAAACCCACGCGGCCACCCTGCGGGCCTGCGACCTCAGCCGGGACGGCTCGCTCGTGCTGCTGCGCCGGGGACCGCGCGGCCGGCGGGAGGCGGTCGTGCGGCGGACGGACGACGCGACGGCCACCTTCGCCCTGCCGGTCGCCGACGGAGACCCGTGGATCGGCAGGTTCTCACCCGACGCCCGGACACTGTGGCTGCGCAGCAACGCGGACCGGGAGTACGCGGCGCTCCTCGCCGTGGTCCTCGACGCGGACGGCCGACCCGACGCCGCGTCCCACGCCCCCCTCGAAGCGCCGCACCACATGCGCGTCGTCGCGGAACGGGAAAACTGCGACCTCGAGCTGCTGGCGATGGCCCACGACGGCCGCACCGCCGCCCTGGCCTGGAACACTCGGGGGGCGAGCGAACTCCAACTGGTCGAGACCTTCCCCGCCTTCTGGGGCGTCCCCGCACGGCAGACCCCCGACGCCACAGGACCGGCACGGCCCGTCCCCCTGCCCCACGAGGTCGTCACCCGCGTCACGGCGGCCGGCGCGGGCCGTCTGCTGCTCGCGCTGTCGGGCTCGCAACGCCGCCCCGGCGTGTGGTGGGCCCACGAGGGCGTCTCCCTGCTGCGCACCCCCTGGTCCTCGAAGGACGAGGACGCCGTTCCGCCGGGCCGCCCGCCCGTGCGCCCCGCCCCGCTGCGGCTGACCGCGCGCGACGGGCTGCCGCTGAGCGGCTGGTACTACCGCGCGCCGGGCCGTCCCTCGAGCGTGCCCGCGCCCTGCGTGATCCACCTGCACGGCGGCCCCGAGGAACAGGAACGCCCGATCCTCCACCCGCTGTACCACGAACTGACCGGGCGCGGCCTGGACGTCTTCGCCCCGGACGTGCGCGGATCCTCCGGCCACGGCCGCTCGTTCGTCGACGCCGACCTCGGCGCGGGCCGCTTCGCCGCCCTGGACGACGTCGCCGACTGCGCGGCCCACGTCGTCACGACGGGGCTCGCCGACCCGACACGGCTCGCCGTCATGGGCCGCTCCTACGGCGGCTACCTGACGTTCGCCTCCCTGGTGTGGCACCCCGAGCTGTTCCGCACCGGAGTGGCCGTCTGCGGCATGTCGGACTTCCTGACCTTCTTCGCCGCGACGGAACCCTGGCTCGCGGAGTCCGCGGCGCACAAGTACGGTCACCCCGACCGCGACCGGGAGCTGCTGCGGTCCCTGTCGCCGATGGCCCGCGTCGACGCGCTGCGCGTCCCGGTGCTCGCCGTCCACGGCGAACACGACACCAACGTGCCGCCGGAGGAGTCGCGCCAGTTCGTGCGGGCCGCCCGTGAACGGGGACTCGCCGCCGAGATGCTGACGCTGCGCGACGAGGGCCACGACTTCCTGCGCGCGGACAACCGGCGACTGTTCCGCCGGGCCGCCGCCGACTGGATGGAGCGCCACCTGCTCCTGTGAACGCCGTCCGACGTGTGTGAATGTTCCCCGGATCCGGTGTGCGTAGAGCGACGGACGCGGGGTAGTCGAAGCGAGTCGGCAGGAAGCGGCGCGATGCCTGGGGAGGTCGAGCGCCGCTTCCTGCCCTTGCCGTCGCAGTGTGGGCCCGCCCCTCCTGTCGAGGTCGGGGGCCCGCGGCCGCGTTCCGGCCGTGCGGACCGGGACGTACGGGAGCCGTCGACGGTGATGGCAGGATGGTTGGTATGGACATTCGTCGCAGGAACAACGTCGTGACCACCGGTCGGCCGGACGGACCGGTGGTCGTCCTGGCCCACGGGTTCGGCTGCGACCAGAACATGTGGCGACTGACGGTCCCCGCCCTCGCCGAGCACTGCCGGGTCGTCCTGTTCGACTACGTCGGCTCGGGCCGCTCGGACCTGTCCGCCTGGGACGAGACGCGGTACTCGAGCCTTCAGGGCTACGCACAGGACGTCGTCGACGTCTGCGAGGAACTGGATCTGCGGAACGCCGCCTTCGTCGGGCACTCGGTCAGCGCGATGGTGGGGGTGCTCGCCGCGCGGGCGGCGCCGGAGCGGATCGGATCCCTGGTGATGGTGGCCCCCTCGCCCCGCTACATCGACACCGACGGCTACCGCGGCGGTTTCAGCGCCGAGGACATCGACGAGCTGCTGGCGTCCCTGGAGTCGAACTACCTGGGCTGGTCGGCGACCATGGCCCCCGTCATCATGGGCAACCCGGAGCGGCCGGAGCTGGGCGAGGAGCTGACGCACAGCTTCTGCGCCACCGACCCCGACATCGCCCGCGTCTTCGCCCGGACCACGTTCCTGTCCGACTCCCGCGACGATCTCAAGGGCGTGGAGGTGCCGACCCTGGTCCTCGAATGCGTCCAGGACGTCATCGCCCCCCGCGAGGTCGGCGCCTACGTGCACGCCGAGATCCCCGGCTCCACCCTGGTGACGCTTCCGGCCACCGGCCACTGCCCGCAGCTGTCCGCCCCGCAGGCCACCAACGAGGCAGTCCTCGACTTCCTGCGCAGCCTGCGGTGATGTGCCCCGCCGGAGAGAGCCCGGAGCCCTACGGGGCGGACGCCCCGTCGACCGACGCCGCGTTCACCGCGCTCCTCGAGGACAGCGCCGAGGACCTGTACGAGTCGGCGCCCTGCGGATACCTGTCGACGCTGATGGACGGCACCATCGCCAAGATCAACACGACGCTGCTGAACTGGCTCGGCCTGGAGCGCACGGCGGTGGTGGGCCGCCTGCGGTTCGCCGACCTGCTCACCGTGGGCGGCAAGCTGTACCACGAGACCCACTTCGCGCCGCTGCTGCAGATGAAGGGCGAGATCAGCGGCATCGCGCTGGAGATGAAGAAGGCCGGCGGCGGGCGCATACCGGTCCTGGTCTCCTCCGTCGTCAAGCACGGCAGCGAGGGCGAGCCGCTGCTGATCCGCACGACCGTCTTCGACGCCTCCGACCGCCGCTCCTACGAAGAGGAACTGCTGCGCCGCAAGCGGGAGGCCGAGCAGGCGCACCGGCAGGCGGAGGCCGACCGGGCCCGGCTCAAGGAGGCCCTGGCCGTGCTGCAGCAGTCCCTGCTCCCCGCGACCCTGCCCGAGGTGCCGGGCGTGGAGACGGCCGTGTACTACCACACGGCGGCGCCGGACCGGCTCGGCGGCGACTTCTACGACCTCTTCGCCCTGGACGGCACCCGCTGGGCGTTCTTCCTCGGCGACGTGTGCGGCAAGGGCCCCAAAGCCGCCGCGGTCACCTCGCTGACCCGCTACACCCTGCGCGCGGCGGCCCTGCACGACCCCGACCCGGTCACCGCGCTCACCACCTTGAACACCGTGCTGCACGAGCGCTACACCGGCGGCGACCCGCGCTACTGCACGGCGATCTTCGGCATCCTCACCCGCGACCCGGACACCGGTCAGGTCACCGTCGGTCTGGCCTCCGGCGGCCATCCGCCCGCCCTCGTGGTCCGCGGCGACGGGAAGACGGACTTCCTGCCCACTCCCGGAGGGCTCCTGGTCGGCGTGCTGCCCCAGGCCACCTTCACGCCCGCCACGACCACGCTCGGCCCCGGCGACACGCTCCTGCTGTACACCGACGGCCTGACCGAGGCGCGCACCGGACCCGACCGCGCCGACCTGTACGGCGATCACGCCCTGCGTGACTTCGTCGAGGCCCACGCCGACGAGTCGCCGCGCGGGCTCGTCCAGGCCCTGAGCGGCCTGCTGGAGGGCCTCGGCGACGGAGTCGACGACGACACCGCGCTGCTCGCCATCGGCGTCCCCGGCACCCGCCCGGAACTCCTCCCGGCAAGGGACCACTCGAGATGAACACAGTGAAGATCGCCGCTCGCCACGCGGCCACCGGCCCCGTGGTCGAGATCGTCGGCGACCTCGACCACGCCACCGCGCACGAGTTGCGCGACTTCGTCGCCCGCACCGGCCTGCGTCCCGGCCAGCGCCTGGTCCTCGACCTGGCGCGACTGGAGTTCTGCGACTCCAGTGGCATCACCGCCCTGATCGCGGCCCGCAACCACGCGGTCGCCGCCGGGGCCGACGTCGCCCTCGCCGCCGTGCCCGCCAACACGCTGCGCGTCCTGCGGATCGTCGGACTCGACCAGGTCTTCCCCCTGCACCCCGACGCGCACTCGGCCATCGGCGACCACCCCACCGCCGCGCCGCCCGGATAGCACCCCGCACGGCCGGTGCAGACGGCGACTGCCCTGCGCCACCGGCGACGGACCGGCGTCTGCTCTCGCGGGACCGGCACGTCGACGAGCCGCCTCCCGACGTCTCATCCGCGCTCGCGCAGATATGCCTCCAGCTCGGCCGCCCCGCTCAGCAGGGCCCGCCCGCGCGCGGACAGCCGATGGTGCCAGTCGCCCAGCGCTCCCTCCAGCGGCTCCAGTCCGCCGGCCGCCCGCACCTGGGTGATCAGCGGGGCGATCTGCTCCAACAGGTAGCCGCCCCGCCTGAGTTGGTGCGCAAGTCGCACATCCCGCACATCGGCCTCGTCGTAGACGCGGTATCCCGTCGCCGGGTCGCGACGCGGACGCACCAGACCGGCGCGCTCCCATGCGCGCAGGGTCGCGGGCCGGACGCCGAGCCGGCCGGCCAGCGCCCCGATGAACAAGCCGGCCGGCCGCCGCCGGAGCGAAGTGCCAGGTGGGGGTGCGGGTGGGGGTGCGGATGCCGTGGCGGGCGTCAGGTCGTGCAGGGCGCGTTCCACGGCGTGGAGGGTCCTTCGGTCCTCCAGCAGGCGGGCGTGACTCTCGTCCACGCAGCGGAAGGCCTCGTCGAGCGCGCCCGCGTTCACGGCCCGCATGATCGCCGTCGCCGTCGGGTGGCCGTGACCGGGCACGAGGGCCAGGAACGCGGCCAGAGCCCGTGCGTGCAACGGCGTGTAGGTGCGGTAGCCGTGAGCGGTGCGATCGGCGGCCGGAAGGATGCCGGCCTCCTCGTAGTTCCTGACGGCCTGCGTCGACAGGCCGTGCCCGCGTGCCAGGTCGATCGGCCTGAGCTGTCCACCGCTTTGAAGGTTACGTCCCACAGCGTCCATGCTATCCGGCGTCGACACGGAAGAAGTCTCCACCGAAGCTTCAACGATAGCGTTGAAGGCATGGCAACCGACCTCATGGACACCGCCCGCCCCGTCGACGCAGCCGCCGTCATGAAGCTGCTCGCCCGGCGGCCCCGGCTGCTCGCCCTGGGCGAGCCCACGCACGGCGAGGACACGCTGCTCGACGTCCGCAACGAACTGTTCCGGCAGTTGGTCGAGGAGGAGGGCTACCGCACGATCGCGATCGAGAGCGACTGTCTGGCGGGCCTCGTCGTGGACGACCACGTCGTCTCGGGCACCGGGACCCACGACGACGTCATGGAGCGCGGGTTCAGCCACGGATTCGGCGCCTCCGCGGCCAACCGCGAACTCGTGCGCTGGATGCGCGCCTTCAACGAGGGCCGGCCCGCCGCCGACCGGCTGCGCTTCGCCGGCTTCGACGGCCCGCTGGAGATCACCGGCGGCGCGAGCCCCCGGCAGGCCCTCACCGCGCTGCACGCCCACCTCGCCTCCCGGGTCGGCACGGACCTGCTGCCCTGCACCGCAAGGACGCTGGACCGTCTCCTGGGCGCCGACGACCGGTGGCCCGACCCGGCCGCGATGACGGACCCGTCGCGGTCCGTCGGGCAGTCGCCCGAAGCCGGGGAACTGCGGCTGATCGCCGACGACCTGGTGGCGCTGCTCGACGCGCAGGCCCCGCACCTGATCGCGACGACCTCGCGGGCCGAGCAGGACCGCGCCCGGCTGTACGGACGCACCGCCGTAGGTCTGCTGCGCTACCACCACTGGACGGCCGACGGCTCACCGGGCCGCATGACCCGGCTGGTCGGCCTGCGGGGCGCGATGATGGCCGACAACCTGCTCGCCCTCGCCGAGCGGGGGCCGGTCCTGGCGCACGCCCACAACGCGCATCTGCAGCGGGACCAGAGCTCGATGCGGATGGGCGGACGGGAGGTGCGGTGGTGGAGCGCCGGCGCGCTCGTGAACGCCCGCCTGGGCGAGGAGTACGCCTTCCTGGCCACCGCCGTCGGCACGATCCGGCGCCGCGGAGTGGGCGTCCCGGAGCCGGACACCGCGGAGGGAGTCCTGTACGCGCTCCCGCACGACAGCTGCGTCGTCGACGCCGTCAGCCTCGCCGCCGCACTCGGCGACCCGGGTCCCGCCCCGCGCGTGTCCCCCTGGTTCGGCTACGCGCCTCTCGACCCGGCCCACCTCGCCGACGGCGACGGGATCGTCTACGTCAAGGACCTTCCGGCGGGACAGCGCACAGGACTCGCAATCCGCGGGGCGAAACGGCGGGGGTGACGGCGCGGCGGCCCGGGAATCGGGTGTGAGAGAGCCCCGAGAGGGGACTTGGAGTGCAGGCGGAGCCCAGCGGCGTTCCCATGGGGCTGGCACCGCCCAGGCTTCTTCGGTTCAGACTGCGTGCCGGGGGAGCCGCCCCGAGGGGTCACGAGAGCCCGCCCTTCTCGCAGACCAGGCGCGCGACCTCGCGAAGCTTGACGTTGTTCTCCTGCGAGTAGCGACGCAGCACGTCGAAGGCCTGCTCCTCGCTGAGGCGGTGGCTCCCCATGAGGATTCCCATGGCCTCGCCGATGGCGTGCCGGGTGGCCACGGCCTGCTCCATCTGGGCGTGGGTCCGGGCGCTGGAGAAGGCGACCGCGGCGTGCGAGGCGAGCAGCCAGCCCGCCGTCTCACTGGCTTCGCCGAACGCGCCGGGCTTGCGCGAGTAGAGGTTCAGCGCGCCGAGATCCTCGTCCTCGGTGAAGAGCAGGAAGCCCATCATGCTGCCCAGGCCGAGCGCGTGGGCCTGGGGGGCGTAGGCGGGCCAGCGCTGCTGCCCGACGCTGAGGTCGGCGATGCGGTAGACCCGTTCTCCGGTCCCGCTGCGGGCGGCGTCGAAGCAGGGTCCCTCGCCGAGCCGAGCCTGCAGACGGTCGCTGTCGACGACCAGGCGATCGGTGGGGGCGAGCGACTCCGCCTGCGAGTCGCGCAGCACGAGGATGCCGGCTGCGTCACAGCCGGACACCAGCTCGGTGGCCGATGCGGTGATCCGCTCGAGTGTGGCACCGACCGAATCCTGCGCGAGGAGATCCCGCGCCATCGACGCCATCTGCTCCGCAAACCGGCCCCAGTCCACGCCGTCCTCCACTCTTCACGCCTGCCTGAAACCACCCGCATACCCAGCATGGCAAGCGAGCAGCACACGGTGAAGGCGGCGGGCCCGCGACCCCACGCGCCCGCCGCCCCACGCACCCCGCTCCGTGGCCGCCTCCCGGTCCACCCCGTCCGGCGCCGGGCAGCCGCACCTCGGGGTCGACAGCCCAGGTGGTGCCTGCACCCCCTGGGACGAGGTGGCTTCCCGCCGTGGGACATGTGCCCGAGCGACCCACGTCACGGACCTGTGCCGGAGGTGTGGGCGGCCTTGGGACGCGGCCCCGGCGGGCGACCGCCGACGAGGCCGTGCATTGCGCTACTCGGTGATCGTGGCGGCCCGGTCGGCGCGGCCGCCGGCGCCCAGCAGGCCCGTCGGGCGCAACGGCTCCTCGGCCTCGAGCCGGGGGAGGGTGCGCCGCGCGGCGCGCAGCACGAGGGGAGGGATCGCCGCCCGGCCCACCTGGGCCAGACGCAGCCACGAGGGGATGTAGACAGCGGTGCGCCGCTGTTCCACGGCACGGACGAGGCGATCCGCGACGGCCTCCGCGGGGTGCACACGCCGGGCCGGGAACGGCATGTGGGCCCGCAACTCCCGCAGGGCGGCGTACCGGTCGCCGTCACGGATCATGTCGGTGTCGATCCAGTTGAGGTAGGCGAGGCCGACGGCCACGTCCCGGTGCGCGACCTCGGCCCGCAGGGCGTGGGCGAAGGCCTCCACCCCGGATTTCGACGCGCAGTACGCGCTCATCAGCGGGGCGGCGCCGAGGGACGCCAGCGAGGCGATCTGCAGGTGATAGCCGGCGGTCCGCATGAGGTCGGGCAGGAAGGCCCGGGCCGTCTGAGCGCTGCCGACCAGGTTGACCTCGATCACGCGTCGCCACGTCCCGGCGTCGGAACGGGCGAAGAGCCCGGCTTCGGCGACGCCCGCGTTCGCCACGACCGCCGACGGCGGGCCCAGGCGCCCGCGGACGACGTCGGCGGCGCCGTGGAGGGCCTCGCCGTCGGTGACGTCGACCCGCAGGGCCAGCGTGGTGCCCGGCAGCGCTGCGGCCGTCGCCCGCAGCGCCGCCCCATCGTGGTCGAGCAGGGCCAGCCGGGCCCCCCGCCCGGCGAGCGCGGCCGCGAGCGCCGCTCCCACGCCGCGCGCTGCTCCGGTGATCACGACGGTGCGGTCCTTGAGAGGGCTGTCGTCCACGGCGGGTTCCCTTCTGGTTCTGCGGCCAGGGCCGGGCGGGGTGCGGCGGCCGGCTCGAACCGGCGGACATCGCCCGCGCCGGGCCGGGCTCATCCCGGGCGGTCGCCGCCGGCGGCCGGACGGGCGGTGTGGGCGGGGTGACCGGCGGTGCGCCGTGCCTCCTTCATCTCGGCCTCGTACAGGTGGTCGCGGCCCTGGGCCAGCTGCTGCACGGCCTCACGCGCGAGGTGTGTGAACGGCTGGTGGTAGGTCGCGTCGTACGCCTCGACGATCTGGAAGGTCCAGTGCCCGGGGATGACGTTGCGGCCCAGGATCTCCGTGTGCACCTTGTCGGCCCACTCGGGGTGCCCGGCTTTGCGCAGGAGGTCGACGGCGTCGTCCAGTTGGAGGTCCGCCGTGCCGGTCAGCTGATGGAAGCTGTACAGGTGGCCTCGTGCGCGTTCGGTGGTCTCCAGGGCCTTGGACAGCGCCCCGAGCGCCTCCACGGTCTCGTCGCTGACGCCTGCCGGACGCCGGTGGGCGCGGTCGGGGCCGTCCTGCGGAAGGGCGTGATCGGCGGGACCGGTGCCGTCCTGCGGGATGTCCATGGTGATGTCCGTTCCTTGTGCGAAGCGTCCGGTCCTCGGCGGGGAAGCCACAGTCACGGGGAAGGGGGAGAGGGGAGGAGCCCGGGCGGCGCGTCACGGGGGGTGTGGTGACTTCCGGCCGGTGCGGTCCCGGCGGGTGAGGACGCGCTGGGCGCGGGTGAGCCCCGAGAGCCGCTGCCGGTGCAGTGCGGCGCGGGCGGCGTTGGCTCCCGGAGCGCCGTGGACGCCGCCGCCCGGGTGCGCGGAGGCCGAGGCGAGGTAGAGCCCCCTGACGGGCGTCTCCGGGCGGCCGGTTCCGGGCACGGGGCGGAAGACCAGCTGCTGGTGCATGGCCGCGGTGCCGCCGTTGATCGCGCCTGCGCGCAGATTGCCGTCCAGCGCCTGGAGCGTGGGCGGGGCGAGGATGCGCCGGGCCCGGACGACCGAGCGGAATCCCGGAGCGAACCGTTCGACCTGGCGTTCGATCCGGTCGGCCATGATCTCCTGCTCCCGGGGAGTCCAGGCGCCCGTCAGCCCCTCGTCGCCCGCGTCCGACTTGATCACCTGCGGAAGATGGGTGTACGCCCAGGCGGCCTCGGTGCCCCGGGGCGAGCGTGAGGCGTCCGCCGTGGTCATCTGACCGAACAGGGCGAACGGCCGGTCGGGCACCTGGCCCATGGCGATCTGGGCCGCGAAGCGGGTGAGTTCGTCCACGCCGTCCGCCAGATGGACCGTGCCGGCCTGCGCCGCCGACGCGGCCCGCCAGGGCACGGGACCGTCGCACGCCCAGTCCACCTTGAAGGTCGCGAAGTCCCACTCGAAGCGCCTGAGGTCGTCGAGCACCTGGGACGGCAGGTGCTCGGCCTCGACGAGTTCCCCGTACAGCGCCGACGCCGACACGTCCGCGAGGACGGCCCGCCGCGCGCCCACCGTCTCGCCCTCGGCGGTGCGCACGCCGACGGCTCGCCCGTCCCGCACGATCACCCGGCGCACGCTCTGACCGCAGCGCAGGACGCCGCCACGCGACCGCAGCCGGCGCACCAGGGCCTCGGTCAGCGCCCCCGCGCCGCCGACCGGAACGGGAAAGCCGAAGCTCTGCCCGAGCATGGACATCAGCCAGCCGAAGCCCCCGCTCCCCGCGGCCTCCGGAGCGAGGTCGGCGTGCAGCGCGTTCCCGGCCAGCAGCAGCCTGCCGCCCTCACCCCCGAACTCCTCCTTCCCCATGCGGCGCACCGGCAGGATCAGCGTCCGGGCCATCCGCAGGCCGCCGGCCCCCCGGAGCCTCGCGGCGAGTCCGGCGGTGGCGCGCACCGGCGGGAACGGGGTGAACAGGGCGTCGAGAATGTCCGGGGCGAGGTGGTCCCACGTGTCGTGCAGACGCCTCCACGCGTCGCCGTCACCGGGGTGGAAGGCGTCGAGGGAGTCGGCGGTGGTGTCGAGGTCCCGGGCGAGGACCGCGCACCTGCCGTCGGTGAGGGGATGGGCCAGCACGCGGGGCGCATGGCTCCAGCGCAGCCCGTGATCGCCGAGGCGCAGCCGGCGCAGCACGGGTGACGCGGCGGCCAGCGGATAGAACGAGCTGAAGAGGTCGTTCACGAACTCCGGGTCGACCTCCCGGTCGTGACGCACCGCGCCGCCGGGCGCCGGCTGCTCCTCCAGGACCTCCACGCTCCAGCCCTCGTCGGCGAGGAGGTTGGCCGCCACCAGCCCGTTGGGGCCTGCGCCGATCACCACCACGTCAGGCATGACCGCCGCCGACGCCGTGGGCTGCTGCCTCCTTGCGCCCTCGCAGGCCCGAGGGCCGTTCGGACCGGCCCTGCTCCTCGCACACCCGGGCGAGCCGGGCCAGCATCGCGCGGTGCCGCAGCTGGATGAGTCCTTCGAACCCCACGTTGTGCAGCCGCCCGCTCGCTCCCTGCAGCGGATGCTCGTCGACGATCACCAGGCAGTGCTCACCCCAGGGGCGCAGCTCGATGGCGATCCGGGCCGACCCCAGCATGCCCGCGTGCGCCTCGAGCTCCAGCTCGGAGCCCTCCTCGCAATGCCGGACGACCGTCTCGTTGCTGAGCCGGAGCGGGCCGATGCGCACCTCGTAGCCGATCGCGGAGCCGACCTGCGGCCACTGTCCCCGCACCGGTTCGGAGGACGCCGTTCCCACCACCCACTCCGCATAGCGACCGCCGTCGGCGAGGACGGCCCACACGGTCTGCGGACTCACCTTGATCAGACGATGCCGTACCGCCACGCCACACCTCCAGAGCCACAGGACAGGTCGCCCGCCGAGTGCCCAGCCCGAGAAACCCCAACCGGGTCCTGCCCCCCGGGTGGCGTCCCCCGGAGGGGTTCCCCGCGCAGCGTGACGCGGCGCCGGTGCGGCAGACCGAGCACGTCACGTGAGCGAAGGGCGGCCGCCGGTGTGCGGCCGACCGGCGAGTGGCGGTCAGAGCAGGCCCAGGTCGCCGAGTTCCTTGTGGAGTGCGGCGCGGGGGCTCTCGGCGTCGCTGCGACCGGCGTCCGCCGTGTCGTCGGTTCTGGCGCGGCGGTCGGTTCTCGTGCGGCGACCCGGGGTGCGGTCGCGGCCACGCGTGCGGTCGCGGTCGCGGAAGAGCCATGCGCCCACCAGGCCGCCGACCAGCCCTCCCAGGTGCGCGAGCCAGCTCACGCCGGGCGTGCCGGGGACCGCGACGGTGAGCATGTAGGCGAAGGAGGCCGCCATGACGACGCCGACGAGCGTGTCGAGCAGGTGCCGGTCGAAGAGGCCGCGGACGACGACGTAGCCGAAGTAGCCGAAGATCAGTCCGCTGGCGCCGACCGTCTCGACGTGTCCGTCCTCGAAGAACCAGACCGCGAGCCCGCTGGTCACCGCCACCAGCAGACTCAGTCCGAGGAAGCGCACCACACCCCGGTAGGCGGCGAGGAAGCCGAACACGAACAGCGGGCCGGAGTTGCTCTCGATGTGGGCCCAACTCCAGTGCAGGAAAGGCGCGGTGAGCACGTGCGGGAGGCTGCCGGTCTCGCCGGGCACCAGGCCGTACTCGCGTGCCGTGGCGTAGTCGTCGGCGTAGTCGACGATCTGCGCCAGCCAGACCAACGCGAGGAACCCGAACATCACGAAGAACGCCTTCCGCGCCTCCGCGATCATCTGCTCCGGACTGCCCGGCGTCGTGCCGGACCGCCGCGCCGCCTCCGACTGCTCGCCGCCCATGGGCGCCCCCTCCCGTGATGACGTAGATGATGCCGCTCCCTCGCCGCGCACGCCACGCCGGGTCGGTCGTCGGCGTCCGACGCCGCACCGCCCTCGGCCGCACGGACGTCCGGACCGGATTGCGGCACGCACACCCCGGTTCGGCGTGTCACGCACGCCGCCCGACGGCGACGATCGGCTCGCGGGAGTCGTGGTCGAGGTCGCCGACCCGGTCTGCGGGACGCGCGCGGACGCGCCGGCTCGGTCGGGGGCGACGGTAATCGCGCGGCGGCGGGGTAGAGGGACGTCGACCGGCCGCCCCGACGCGGCCGGCGTCTCCCCGGAGAGAAGGAGTCGAGGATGACCGACGAGGCCTACCTGTTCCTGTTGGACGACGCGACCGCGGCGCTCGGCGTCGCGCCGTCCGCCGTCGGCGACCTCGCGTGCATGGACACTCCCGCCGTACAGGCGTGGCTGGACGCGCAGGGGGCCTCGGCGACGTCCCCGCGGCTGCGCCTGCTGCCTCCGGAGGAGCGTGGGGCCGTCCCGGAGGGAGCCGAACGGCTGCCGGTCCCGCTGAGCGACGACGAGCTGAGCCGGGTGCGTCATGGGCTGGCGCCGGCGTCGATCGCGCAGGTGGAGGAGGAGCTCCTCGCCTACCGCGAGCGCACCGACGACCGGGACGGTCTGATCGGACGGGCCCTCGCCGCCGGCGTGCCGCCGCACCGCGTCGTGGAACTGACCGGGGTGGATCCCGCGGCGGTGACGGCGGCGGGCGGGCGATGACGCACCGGCCGCGCCGGACTCGCCCTGGGAGGCGTCGGACGCGGCGGCCGGCGCTCGGAGCGGGCGAGCGCGGCGAGTACGGCGTCCCGCCGGCGCTGGAGCCGCAGGTAGACGGCCAGGGTCTCCTGCTCCGCCGGCTGCCGCTCCGGATGGGAAGGATCACCCGCGGCCGGGACGGGTAGGGCGGCGGCTGGGACATGACGCGCCTCACCTCCGCCCGGGGTGACTCCCATGGCCGCGCCCTCCTCCTCGTCCCGCGCTGAAGAGCGCCGCCCGGGCCGCCGCGCTGCGGCCGCCGTCCCAGTACGGGTGGGAGAGCACGTCGCACGACAACCGGATGAGTCTTCGCCGCAGCGCGCTGCACGGCCGGGCGGCGAGCAGGCGGTAGGTGGTGTGCCAGTCCTCCAGGGCCTCGGTGAGATCGGCGGGAATCGGTCGCATGGCTGAATTCAATCATGTGTTCGATTTTCGAGGCCAGTCGACAGCGACGCCCCCGGCTCGTGTGCCTCACGGTGTAGCGGCCCTCCGCCTGGCGATCGCACGCGCCGGACGCCGCGCGCCCGGCTCTTCGGACAGACGGCGCCGCTTTGCGGACACGCCCTCTAGGCTCGTGTCCCGTGATCGTATGGCTCAACGGAACCCACGGCGCCGGTAAGACGACCACCGCTGCCCTCGTGCGGCAACTGCTCCCCGATTCCCGCGTGCTGGACGCCGAGAAGGTCGGCGAGACGCTCATGGACATCACGCCGGGGCTGCCAGGCACGGACAACTTCCAGCACTGGCCGCCATGGCGGCCCCTCGTCGTCGAGACCGCCCGCCATGTACTCGACTACACCGGCGGCACCCTGGTGATGCCCATGACCGTCCTGGTCGAGCGGTACTGGCGCGAGATCAGCGCGGGCCTCGCCCGGCACGCCATCCCGGTGAGGCACTTCGTCCTCCACGCCGACCAGGACACCCTTCGCGGGCGCATCGAGGGGGACGCCGTTCTCGGCCCCTCCTCGTTCCGCCTCAGGTATCTGGAGCCGTACGCCGAAGCGGCCCGCACATGGCTGCACCGCGAGGGCGAGGTCGTCGACACCACCCGGCTCACGCCTGGCGAGGTCGCCGTGCGGATCGCGGAGGCCGTCAAGAGCTGAGCTCCGGGGGATGGGAGGGT
The DNA here is from genome assembly GCF_052543235.1 of Streptomyces sp. SAS_272. NCBI lineage: Bacteria > Bacillati > Actinomycetota > Actinomycetes > Kitasatosporales > Streptomycetaceae > Streptomyces > Streptomyces sp. SAS_272. Next base: position 50,860 of record NZ_JBMNDR010000035.1, read on the forward strand.
GGGGCGTCGCATCCGTTCACGGAGGGGAAGCCTCGGCATGGCCGTCATCCACCACACCGTCCTGAAGCCGACCAAGCTGGAACTGCTCACTTCCTGGCTGCCTGCCCGGCCGTGGTACGTCGGCGGCGCGGGCCGGCCGGAGCCGGCCAAGGCCGGCGGTTTCCGGCTGGACGACCCGCAGGGCGAGGTCGGGATCGAGTTCATGGTCGTCACCGACACCGCCGGCCCGCATCCGGCCGCGTACCTGGTCCCGCTCACCTACCGCGGCGCCCCTCTCGAGGGGGCGGAACACGCCCTGGTCGGCACGATGGAGCACGGGGTGCTGGGCCGGCGCTGGGTCTACGACGGCTGTCAGGACCCGGTGCTGGTCGCCCAGCTGCTCGCGCTGATCGACGGCCGGGTCCAGGCGCAGGCGCAGAGCGCCAGTGACACGCCCGACCGGGAGGTCACCCGCTCCTGCACCGGCGGCGACGCGCCCCTCGTCGCGCGCCCCGCAGCCTCCGCCGCCGACGACCGGGACGGCACCGAACTGCCCGCACCGCACGGCTCGACGCTCCGCCTGCAGCGGGTGCTGACCCCCGTCCCGGACGGAGCGCCCCTCCTCCCGCCCGGTGCGACGGGCCACGTCGCCGGCCCCTGGCTCACGCCCGCCGGGACACGCGCGCGAGGCCTGTTCGCCGTCCTGCGCCCCGACCCTCGCGCCCAGGGTCTCTGAGTTCGCCGCTGTCCCAGTTCCGGCCGCGGCGTCGAAGCCGACGTGGCAGGAGGCCCTCGCCCTTCCGGCAGTCGCGACGGGCGCCACCGCGCTCAGGCCACCGGAGACGGCGCCGAGCAGGACGCCGCTCACCGTTCGCGGGGCACCGCGCTCGCCGCGTGGTCGGCGACGTAGGTGCGGAGATCGCGTGGCGGGCGCTGGTAGCCCGTCGAGGCCGGCCGTTCGGGGAGCTCCAGCACGGGCGGCGGCACCTCGTGGTAGGGCACGGACGACAGCAGGTGGGCGATCATGTTCAGCCGTGCGCGGCGCTTGTCGTCGCTCTCGACGACGTACCAGGGCGCCTCGGTGATGTCGGTGTGCACCATCATCTCGTCCTTGGCCCGGGAGTAAGCCTCCCAGCGGGTGATCGACTCCAGGTCCATCGGGGAGAGCTTCCAGCGCCGCAGCGGGTCCTCCAGCCGGCGCCGGAAGCGCTCCTGCTGCTCGGTGTCGCTCACCGAGAACCAGTACTTGCGCAGCAGCACGCCGTCCTCGGCCAGCATGCGTTCGAAGATCGGGCACTGGCGGAGGAAGAGCTGGTGCTCCTCCGGCGTGCAGAAGCCCATCACGTGCTCCACGCCGGCGCGGTTGTACCAGGACCGGTCGAACAGCACGATCTCCCCGGCCGCCGGCAGGTGCTCCACATACCGCTGGAAGTACCACTGGGTGCGTTCCCGCTCGGTGGGCTTCGGGAGTGCCGCGATGCGCGCCACGCGCGGGTTGAGGTGCTCGGCGACCCGCTTGATCGTGCCGCCCTTGCCCGCCGCGTCCCGCCCCTCGAAGACGATCACCAGCCGGGTGCCCGACGCCCGCACCCACTCCTGCAGCTTGACCAACTCCGTCTGCAGCCGCAGCAGTTCCTTCTCGTACGCCTTGCGCGGCAGTGCCGCCGCCTTCTTGCCCGACATGCCGCCTCCACCGCCCGTGACCCCTGCGCCGACGGCCCGGGGTTCTCACCCGGGCCGAGGTCGAACACCAGGACGCCACCGTACTGACCACCGGCGCGCCGCGCACCCTGGACGCGCACGGCCGGTCCGGCGGCCGCTCGCCCGGCGGTCCGCCCGTCACGCGCCGACCGGCGCCCGTTCGTCGAGGAGCCCCGCCTCGCGCAGGTCGGACCAGAGCCGGTCGGGGATGCGGACGGCGAACCCCGCGGCGTCGAGGCGCACTTCCTCCGGGGAGCGCATGCCGAGCACGATGCCCGCGACCGCCGGGTGCCGCAGCGGGAACGCCATCGCCACCTGGGGAAGCCGCACGCCGTGCGCCTCGCAGACGGCGGCGAGTTCGCGCGCCCGTCGCAGGACGTCGGGCGGGGCGGGCGCGTAGTCGTAGGCCGCTCCTCGCGCGGGCCGCGGCGTGGCGAGCAGCCCGGAGTTGAAGACCGAGGCGGCGAGGACGGACACCCCTCGCTCGGTGCACGCCGGCAGCAGGTCTTGCAGCGCGCTGTGGTCGAGAAGCGTGTACCGCCCGGAGAGCATCACCACGTCGGCGTCGGTCTCCCGCACCAGCCGGGTGAGCATCCCGGGGTCGTGCATGCCCGCGCCGACCGCCCCGACCACGCCCTGGGAACGCAGTTCCGCGAGTGCGGGGAATCCTTCGCGCAGCGCCGGGCCGAAGTGCTCCTCGGCGTCGTGGAGAAGGAGCACGTCGACACGGTCGACGCCCATGCGGGTGAGGGAGTCCTCCACGCTGCGCAGCACACCGTCCCGGGAGAAGTCCCACACCCGGCGGTGTGTGGCGGGCACGCGGAACCTCTCGTCGGTGCGGCCCTGCGGATCCTGCGGGACGAGGAGGCGGCCCACCTTGGTGGAGAGGGTGAACGTGTCGCGCGGCATCTCCCGCAGGAACTCACCCGTGCGGCGCTCGGACTGGCCGATGCCGTAGTGCGGCGACGTGTCGAAGTACCGGATGCCGCACTCCCACGCGGCGTTCAGCGTCGCGGTCGCGGTCTCGTCGTCGAGCGGGGCGAAGAGCCCGCCGATCGGTCCGCCGCCGAAGCCCAGCTCCGTGACCTCCACCGCGCTGCGCCCGAGACGGTTGGTCCTCATCAGGTGGTCCTCATCCGGTGTTCCCGTCGTGCGTCGTGCGTCGTGCATCGTGCGCCCGGCATCCCGTGTCTCCGTCGGAGGTCGGCCTGCCGTGCCCGCGGCGCGCTCCCCCGGCTGGACGGGAGGGGCGCGGCTGTCAGGGGGTGATGCGTTCAGCGGACGCTGCGGTCAGCGGACGATGCGGTGCTTTCGTCCACCGCGGCGGAACCGGGCGGCGGCGTAGGCGAGATCGGCGAGCAGCACGACGGCGCCGATGACGAGCAGGTAGAACAACCCGTGGGCCGCGAATCCGATGATGCCCAGGACGAGGGCCACGAGGATCAGGAACAGGAACAGGGTCATCGTCTCTCCCCATGGCGGGCTTCGGCGCTTCGCGGCTGCGCCGCTCAGCGGCGGGCGAGCCGGCGTTCGCCGCCGGCGCCCGGCAGGTAGTCCAGCTCGTAGTGGGCGAAGACCTTCGGCTCGTCCGGTGCGAGCAGCTCGCCGTCGACGTCGATCGACGGGGCCTTCTTCACCGCGTTCTTGCCGTAGGCCACCTTCAGGTGCCCGGGGCCGACCGTCGCCCCGGCGAGCGGGACGAACACCAGGCGGCGACGGGTGGGAAGACCGACGGTCACGGTGGCGAAACTGGGTGTGTCGGTCCCGGTGTCCACGTACACCGACTCCAGGACGCCGATCCTGTGCCCCTGCGGATCGACCACGTCGTGACCGCGCCAGTCACGGATATCGCTGGCTTCGAACATGAGCAACCTCCGCAGGTGCGGGTACCCGGCTTCGCGCCGTGGATGTCACCGCCGGCCCGGCGGTGGGGGAGAGGTGACGGGCGGCGCCGGTCCCGGCGGTTCGCGGCCGGTCACTGCGGGCGCGCCATCAGTATCGCGACGTCGTCCTGGGCGGGGTGCGGGAGCATCTGCCCGAGGACGCCGTCGCAGAGCTCCGGCAGGGGCCGTCCGGGTCGCCGCAGCGCCCGGGCAAGCCGGTCGAGCCCCTGATCGAGGTCGCGGTCCCTGGCTTCGATGAGGCCGTCGGTGTACAGGACGAGCAGACTGCCGGGCGGCAGCGGGACCTCCTCGGTCTCGAACTGCTGCCCACCGGTGCCCAGCGGCGTGCCCGGCGAGCCGTCGAGGAAGGCGACCGCGCCGTCGGCCGTCACCACGGCGGGCGGGGGGTGCCCGGCCCGGGCGACGAGGCATCCGCCGGCACGGGGGTCATGGACGGCGTAGACGCAGGTCGCCATCTGGTCGTCGCCCATGTCGGCCACGACGTCGTCCAGCGAGCGGAGCATGCGGGCCGGGTCGACGTCGTGCCGGGCGAGCGTGCGCACCGCCGTGCGGAGCTGGCCCATCACCGCCGCGGCATGGATGCCGTGCCCCATGACGTCGCCGATGACGAGCCCCGTCCGGCCGTCGGGCAGCGCGATGACGTCGTACCAGTCGCCGCCGACGTCGTGCTCGCTCGCCGGCCGGTACCGTCCCGTGAGTTCGAGGCCGGGGACCACGGGCAGCGCGCTGTTGGTGAGACTGCGCTGCAGGGTCAGGGCCGCCGCCCGCTGGCGGGTGTACATGAGGGCGTTGTCGATGTTGAGGGCGGCGCGCGCCGCCAGTTCGTCGACGAGCACGCAGTCCTGGTCGTCGAAGGGCTCGCGACTGCGCAGCCGCGTCACCACGATCGCACCGAGGACCTTGCCACGGGCGACCAGCGGGATCAGCCGCGCGGACCCGAGGCCCTTGAGGTAGGCGCGCAGCTCGTCGGCGCGGGGGTCGGTGACCAGGGCGGGAACGTCGGACCGGTAGAGGTTGGTGGGGCGGCCGTCGGCGATGACCCGCTCGTAGAGGGAGCCGGCCGAGATCCGGGAGGTCATGCCCGCACGGAGCTTCGCGGTCGGGGCGGCGGGATCGGGGAAGAGCGCGGCCATCCGACGGACCACGCCGCGGGTGACGGCGGTGGACTCGTCGGGCGCCAGGACCTCTTCGAGGAGCTGCACGTCGGCGGAGTCGGCGAGCTGTGGCACCAGCATCTGCACGATCTCCTCGGCGGTCTGCCGCAGGTCCAGGGTGGTGCCGATGCGGGCGCCCACCTCCGCCAGCAGCGCGAAGCGATGACGGGCGCGTTCGGCGTCGCGTTCCGCCTGCTGGCTCTCGGTGATGTCGATGAGGGAGGCGATCACGCCCAGGGTGCGGCCGCCGCCGTCGAGCAGCGGGGCGTAGGAGCACGACCACGTGCGGTCGCGGCCGGGGTCCGCGGGGGTCCGCCCGGTGCGGCGGACGTCGACGACGGCCGTGCCCCGCTCCAGCACCTCCTGCATCGTCGCCTCCAGCGCCACGGCGTTGACACCGGGCACGACCTCGGTCAGCCGTCTGCCGAGGTGCTCCGCGGCGGAGGCGCCGTTCATCCGGGCGAGGGCGTCGTTGACACGGAGGAAGCGCAGGTCGGCGCCGAGGGTCGCCAGCCCGATGGGCGACTGGCTGAAGAGGCTCTCCAGGGCCGCGAGGGAATCGCGCATGCGCAGGACCTGCGAGGTCTCCACGGCGATCAGCAGAGCTCCGGGCCGGCCACGCGCATCGGCGGCCGGGACGATCCACATCTCCATGGTGACCTGGTGGCCGTCCCGGTGGCGCACCGACAGGGTGCCGACCACGGTCTCCCCGCCCTGGACGCGGTGGGTGAGGTGGTCGGCCAGCTCACGGTTGCCCTCGGGGACCAGAAGGACCGACGCGGGCTGGTCGAGGACGTCCTGCGGCCGGTACCCGAGCAGATCCTGGGCGGCCAGCGACCACTCCACGACGCGGCCGTCCGCGTCCTCCCGCCACAGTGCGATGGGAAGCAGCTCCCGCAGTACGCCCGCGTACCCGACAGCTCCACAAGGCTGTGCGGGCGCCGCGCGCGCCCGGTGAGGGGCTTCCACCGCGGTACCTCCCCATCGGCGTGGGCGTGGAATATATGAAAACACCATATCCGGAACATTCGGGGCGGCGATGCTTCGGTCGCGGAAGCGAGGGAGGGCGTCTCCTGTCGCCACCACGTGAGTCGGTGGCGCTATCGACGTGTGCGGCGTGTGCGGCGCGTGCGGCGCGGGGGCGGCGGCCAGTGATATCGTCGAAGTGACGATATTAAGTAGTGACGATATCGGGTCGGTGTCACCGGCACCGCCACCGCCGCCTCCGGAAGGACCACCATGCCCACCGCACTCCGCCCTCCCGCCCGGTCCGCAGGCAGCGGCGGCGCCACGACGGTCCGGCTGCTCCCTCAGGACCCCGAGTGGCTGTGGGACTTCTACATGACGCACGACCTGCTGCTCGCGCCCTGTCACGCAGCCTGGGCGGCCCGCAGGCACGGCGTGGACGAGGACATCGCGCCCGCCTGGCCGCCCGGGCTGGAGAACCTGACCGGGCTGAACGCGCCGGCCTGCCTCGACGCCTGGGCCCGCGTCCACCACGCGCTCCCGCGGGTCCTGCGCGACCGCGCACTCCTGCACGACGACCGGGCGGACCCCGCCCGCCGCGGCACGCTGCGCGCCCCCGACGGCCGGCCGCTCGTCCCGCTCCACCCCGTCACCGTCTCCGAGGACGACCTGAGGGCCCTCGGACGGGTACGACGCGCGATACGCGCCGGTGCCGGGGCGATGCCCTCGCTGGTGGTCTCGAGGCGCCCCGACGGGTCGGCCGACGTCCACGGGGTCGCCTCACCGGGCGACTACCGGGGCACGGTGGACCGGACCGTCGCGGTCCTGTCCCTCGCTCCCGACGACGACACCGACATGCTCGCCGAGGCCCTCGCGCCGGGAACGACGACTCCCCGCACCGACCTGTCCGACGAGCAGTACGCGGCCTACCGGCGCTTCGCCGACCGGCTCGCCGCGGCGGCCATGACCGGCCGGTCCGGCGGCGACCGGGCGCTGTTCAGAAGCCGCTACTGACCGGCGTCCGACAGCGCGCCCGGTCGGGGGCCCGTGCCCTGCACGGTGCGGCTCTCTGACAGGCTCGGGCCCGTGACGTACGTAGTGACCGTGGACACCTGCATCCCGGAGGGCACTCCGGAGATGGACCCGCTGCAACGCGCCGGCGCGGTGGCGCTCATCGAGGACGGATTCGCCTCTGTGCGGTCCGTCGAAGGACCGGAGGGGGTGGAAGTCGCCCTGCTCGACACCATCGTGGCCGTCCACCCCGGCGGCGCCCTGCTGAAAGTGATCGTGGACGCTCCGGCCCTGGAGTTCGCCGAGGACACCGTGCAGGCGCTCGTGGACGAGCTGCTGGAACGCTCGGCTCTGCTGGCCGACTGGACGATCGAGCGGTGCGAGGTCGAGCTGCACCAGGACCTCGCCAAGGAGAGCCTCGACGCGGCGGAGGGCCCCGATGCCCCGCCCGACGACCTGGCCGTCCGCAAGGCCCGGCACACCGCCGGTCCGTCGGGCGACGGCCCGGCTGCGGGTGACGAGGCGAAGGCGCAGGCCGCGGCGGTCCGGGCGCGGACGCTGCGGCTGGCCGCAGCCCTGCGGTCGTTCCCGCCCGCGACATTCGGCGCGTCCGCGGCGGCCGGCGCCGATGGGAGGGGAGCCGCCGGCCTCGCCGCGGGCGCCCTGGTCCACGCGACCGACACCCTGGTGGACAAGCTCTTCGAAGACCTCCAGGTCCTGACCCAGGAGGACGCGGCCGTCGCCGAGTGCGAAGGCCCGCTGTGGCACCTCGAGCACCTTCCCGACCGTTACGCCCTCCAGTACGACGCCCGCTTCGCGCGCCGCTTCCTGGTGACCGTGATCGCCATGACCACCCGCTTCACCGACGGCTCCTTCCAGCGGCTCAGCTGTGTGGCCGAGGGACTCGCCCTGCGGCTGCTCCTGAACGAGACGACCACGACCCTGGAGCGGTACCGGCTCCTGGACGACGACGTGTCCGCCGCTCTCGACGCGTTCGCCGACCATGTGTACGAGGGCATGGGCCACCAGTGGCTCTACGACGACGCCCTGGGCGTGAGCGACGGAGCGTCCGCCGACGCCGGACCGAGGGCCGCGCCCCTGGCGTTCAGGTCGTGGTTCACCCCCTTCGACGAGGGCGGGTACGCGCACCCGTCCGCGGTGGACGACGTCTGAAGCGGCCCGGTCCGAGGCGACGGCGCGGCGGACGGGACGGGTCCGCGAGCGGGCAGCGGGGGCCGGGAACGCATCCGGCTGCCGTCGTGTGATGCTGGCCCGATGACTGATCGACGCGAGGTCTCCGTCGTCCGCTGGCCCGGCCGGACCCGTTCCGCGGACGACGGGCCGGCCGCACTGCTCGCCGCCTACCACCTGCGGACGGAGGCGGAGAAGGGTGCGGCCGTCGCCGACGTGGACGCCCTGCCGGAGCGCTACCGCAGGGAGATAGCGGACCCGCGGACGGTGTTCGCCGACGACGTCGTGCTCGTGGCGCTGATCGGGGACGCCGCGGTGGGCTGCCTGGTGGTGACCGCCCCCGCCGACGGGCGCTCCGAGATCAAGAGGCTCTGGACGGACCCGGCGGTCCGGGGCCGGGGCGTCGCGTCCGGCCTGCTCCGTGCGGCGCTCGCGCATGCCGCGGAGAACGGCGTGGGCTTCCTGAGGCTTTCGGTGTGGGCCTGGCGGACCGGGGCCCTCGCCCTGTACGAACGGTTCGGCTTCGCCGTCACCGAGTCCTGGGACGAGCGGGACCTGCTGGTGTGCATGGAGCGCGCCGTGTGAGTGGTCCCCGCCGCCGAGGCGCCGCAGGTGACGCATGCCTCACGGGTCGCTCGCGCGGGGGAGTGGACCGGCGGCCGCACCCGGGTCGATCGTGGGCGACATGAACGATCACCGAGGTGTCAGCAGTGACGTGCCGCTGGGCGACGAGGCCGGTGAGATCCGCCGCTTCTGGGGACGGCTCGGCCTGCCCGGGCTGGTCGACGTGCACACGCACTTCATGCCCGAGCGCGTCCTGCGCAAGGTGTGGGACTACTTCGACGGGGTCGGGCCGCTGACGGGCGGGCTCGAATGGCCCATCACCTACCGCAGGGACGAGGCGGAACGGACGGCACTGCTCCGCCAGTTCGGCGTGCGGGCCTTCACCGCGATGCTCTACCCCCACAAGCCCGGCATGGCCACGTGGCTGAACGGCTGGGCGGCCGACTTCGCCCGCCGCACCCCCGACTGTCTGCACACGTCCACGCTCTACCCGGAGCCGGGCGTCGAGGCGTACGTCCGGGAGGCCGTCGAGGCGGGCGCACGCGTCTTCAAGGCGCACGTGCAGGTCGGAGCGTACGACCCGACGGACGAACTCCTGCGGCCCGCCTGGGCGTTGCTGGCCGAGGCGAGAGTCCCCGTGGTGATCCACTGCGGCTCCGGACCCGCGCCCGGCAAGCACACCGGACCCGAGCCGATCGCGCGGGTGCTGGCACGGCACCCCCGGCTGCGGCTGATCGTCGCCCATATGGGGATGCCCGAGTACGAGGACTTCCTCGACCTGGCGGAGCGGTACGAGGAGGTGCGGCTCGACACGACGATGGCGTTCACCGACTTCGCCGAGGAACTCAGCCCGTTTCCCCGCCGCGCCCTGCCCCGGCTGGCCGCGCTCGGCGACCGGATCCTGCTCGGCACCGACTTCCCGAGCATCCCCTACCGCTACCTCCACCAGCTGCACGCCCTGGAACGCCTTGACCTCGGCGACGAGTGGCTGCGGTCGGTGTGCCACGACAACGCGGCCCGGCTGTTCGCCGTGTGAAACCCGCCCGCCCGCCCCGCAGAGCCTTCCGGGGCGGGCCGACGCGGTCGCCGGCGCTACTTGGTGAGCGGCGACAGCTTGGGGTCGCCGGCGTAGGCCTCGGCCGCGTTCTGCGGCGCGCCGGGCCGGCCGGTAAATCCGATGGAGGGCGGCGTTTCGGCGCTCCTATAGTGGCCCGCATGCGCGCCTCCTACCCTCGAACCCCTCATTTGCCCTGGTCACCTGGCATGTCATCAGACGATGTGCGGGCCGGTGGGCTGAGCGGGCTCGCCGGGCGGGAGGTCGTCGTCACCGAGAAACTCGACGGAGAGAACACGACTCTGTACGCGGACGGGCTGCACGCTCGGTCCGTGGACTCGGCGCACCATCCGTCGAGAACGTGGGTCAAGGCGCTGCAGGGGCGGGTGGGGGCGCGGATCCCGGCGGGGTGGCGGGTGTGCGGGGAGAACATGTACGCCCGGCACTCGATCCCGTACGACGACCTGGAAGGTTATTTCTACGGGTTCTCCGTGTGGGACGAGCACGACCGTTGTCTGGGCTGGGACGAGACCGTGCGGTTCCTGCGGGCGCTCGGCGTGCCGACGCCGCCGGTGCTGTGGCGGGGTGTGTTCGACGAGCGCGCGCTGCGCCGCCTGCGGGTGGAGACCGGGCGGCAGGAGGGGTACGTCGTGCGGACCGTCGAGGGCTTCGCACGCGACGACTTCGCCGGGCGGATCGCCAAGTGGGTACGGCCGGGACACGTCACCACGGACACCCACTGGATGCACGCGGCCGTCGTGGAGAACGGGCTCGGTGCAGGGGCCGCGCTGTGGGCCGTGCGGTCCGGGGCGGACCCGGACGCGAGGGCGCTGGCCCGGTACGTGGAAGGGCGGAGCGCCAACGGCGAGGGGGACGGTGACCCCGACGCCCGTGCGCACGCAGAAGCAGACGCAGAAGCAGACGCAGACGCGGACGCGGAGGCGGCCGCCGAGACGGGCGCGCGGCTGGCCGCGCTCGGCCGCGGCGGTGACGCCCGTCTCGCGGGGGTGCTGGCCGCGCTGCTGCACCGCACACCGCGGGCGTCGCTGATGCGCAGGGCCGCCGGCCCCTTGGGGGTGCCGCTCGCGAGGCGCGTCGCCGACCTGGTCGGCCTGCACGCAGCACTGCACCGGCCGTACCCCGACGCGGAGCGGCGGGCCGGGCTCGTACGGATGTCGTTCGCGGCCGACCTGGGTGTGCTGCACGCCGTCGCGGCGGCGGCCGCGGGGGACGACCGGACGGCGCGCGATCAGGCGGAGTGGTCCGCGCTGCACGCGGAGGAGGCGGGGCTGCTCGTGGATGCTCCGCTCGCACCCCTGCAGTCCGGGCTGCGTGCGGCGCTGGCACGGGACGGGATCCGCGGCGAGGCGGCGGACCGCTGCTGGGCGGAGACCCGGGAGACGTACGCGAGGGGGCGGGTCCGCACGGTCGAGGAGGCGGTCGCGGCGACATGGCGGTGGCGGGGCGGGGGCTTCCCCCGGCTGGTGCACCTCGTGGGCCCGTCCGGCAGCGGCAAGAGCGCCTTCGCGGCGCGGCTCGACGGCGTGTCGGCGCGCGTCGAGCTGGACGCACTGCGTGCGGCGCGCGGCTCGCGGGCCGATCAGAAGGCCAACGGGGAAGTGCTGCGGGAGGGTCTGGACCGGCTGGACGGAGCGCTCGCGGCCGGCGGCACGGCGGTGTGGGACGCGACCTCCCTCAACCCGCAGCAGCGTTCCCTGGTCCACGCCGTGGCGCGTCGGCGCGACGCGCTGGTCACCCATGTCGTCGTCCTCGCCGACGAGGACGAGCTGGGACGGCGCAACGCCGCCCGCGCGCATCCGGTGCCCTCGGACGTTCTGGCGGGGCAACTGCGCCGGTTCGTGCCGCCCTACCCGGGCCAGGCGCACCGCACCTGGTACGTCGGCGCGGACGGGACCGTGCAGGACCGCGACGGCACACTGGAGGGGGAGGACGTCTGATGCGTACCAGCGAGGAGATCTACCACCGGGTGCGCTGGGACGCGCGGTTCGACCCCGCGCGGTTCGTGTTCGGCATCCATCAGCGGGGCGCCGGGCCCGAACGCGTACCGCTGGCGACGTTCGTGCCGGGCGGCGAGATCCCCTGGCACCGGGTGCTGTTCGTCGAGGCGGACGGCGAGATCGTGTGGGACCGCGCCACCGGGGTGGACCGCGTCGACGCCTCCGGCGCAGGCCGGGTCCGCGAGGCACGGCGGCTGCGGGCGCCCTTCTTCACGGCGCGCACGCCGCACGCGTGGGACGCGGCCGCCGGGCGGTGGCGCCCCGCGGCGCACGACCAGGGGGAGCCGGGCCGGGACCGGATCCGGGTGCTGACCTGGAACACGCTGTGGGACCGCTACGACAGCGACCGCATCGACACCGCCCTGCGCCGTCCGCTGCTGCTGGAGGCGCTCGAGCGTGCCGACGCCGACGTCATCGCCCTTCAGGAGGTCGAGTCGGGGCTGCTGACCATGCTGCTGGAGGCGTCCTGGGTCCGGGCCCGCTACACCCTCGGCGCCGACCCCTACGGCAAGGACGTCGACGACTGCGGTCTGCTGCTGCTCAGCCGGCTTCCGGTGCGGGAGGCCGCGCTGCACGCCCTGGGCCGCCACAAGGCCGTCACCGCCCTCGTCGTCGACACCGCGGCCGGACCGCTGACGGTGGCCGCCACCCATCTGACGAGCGACCACTCCGAGGACGGCCCGGCCCGGCGCGGCGCCGAACTCACCCGGCTCGCCGAGGGATCGGCGGGCGTGCCGGGTGGCCTGGTCCTGGTCGGCGACTTCAACGACGGCGGCCCCGGACCGGCGCGCACGCTCGGCATGCTCGACGCCTGGACCGAGACCCACGGCCCGCACGACGACTCGCCCACCTTCGACCCGGGCGGCAACCCGCTCGCCGCCGTCTCCTCCCTGTCGGGCCGCGTCTCCCGGCTCGACCGCGTCCTCGTCCGCCCCGCCGGCGGCCCGCGCGTGAGCGGAGCGACGCTGCTCGGCACCACGCCCACCCCGGAGGGGCTGTTCGTCTCCGACCACTACGGGGTCGCCGCCGACCTGTACTGCGGCGTCGGCACGCCCGTCGACGTCCTCGACCTCGCACCGACGCCCCGTACGGCACTGGCATGGGTGCCGCCGGGCGAGCTGTGGCCGGCGCTCCAGGACGTGCGCAGGGACCACGACGTGCAGATCCGGCGCTGGCCGCCGCACGTCAACGTGCTGTTCGGGTTCGTCCCCGAGGCCGACTTCGAGCGGGCGGCCCCGCTGCTCGCCACGGCCGCCGCACAGGTCGAGCCGTTCACGGCACGGCTCGAGGGAGTGCACACCTTCGCCCACGGGCGCGACGCCACCGTGTGGCTGGACCCGGCGGCGGACGACGGGACGCCGTGGGCGGAGCTGTGGCAGGCGCTCGTACGGCGATTCCCCCGCTGCCGTGGACGCCACGACGGATTCACCCCGCACCTCAGCCTCGGCCGGACCGGCGATCCGCACGCCGTCGCCGCCGACTGCGCGGCCCGGCTCGCCCCGATGACCGCCCGCGTCGGCGAACTCGTCCTGCTGTCCCGGCGGGGCGACGAACCGATGCGGCCGCGGGCCACGGTCGCCCTCGGCACCGGCGAGGTGCGGTGGCTTCCCGAGCCGGACCTCGGCCGGCCCGACCGCGGACGGCAGGACTGGGCCTCGCCCCCGGCCGACGCGAAGGTCCGGCCGGCCGCCGACGAAGCGGCGGCCCGGCACGTCGTGCGGCGGCTCGCGGACGCGCTCGGCGAGGGCGTCGTCCATCTCGCGGGCTCGCGGCGCATGGGCTGCGCCCTCGCCGGATCCGACCTGGACCTCGTCGCGGCGCTGCCCGGCGCCGTGGAACTCGCCGCCGTGCGGGAACGGGTGGTGGCCGCGCTGCCGCAGGCAGCACGGATGCGGGACGTCGTCGGCGCGCGCGTGCCGGGACTGCGGTTCCACGCCGAAGGTCTCGACGTGGACCTGGCAGTCGTCGCCACGGGGACGGTGCCGGCTGCGGAAGCCCTGCCCCGGCGGGCCGAGCTGGGCGAGGCCGCGGCGGTCGCGTTGAGCTCGGTGTCCGACGCGGAGGCGGTCCTGGCGGCCGTGGGCGCACACGGCCTGCCGAGGTTCGCGGAGCTGGCCCGAGGCGTCAAGGCGTGGGCGCGGGCCCGAGGGCTGGACGGAGCGCCGTTCGGCGGCCTGCCCGGCGTGGCGTGGGCGGTGCTCGCGGCGCACACGGTCGGTCGGTCGCCCGACGTGCCGGACCCCGACGAGCTGCTGCGACGGTTCTTCGGGACCTGGGCGGCATGGGACTGGCGCGAGCCGGTCGGCCTCACCGGGGACGGGCGCGAGACCGGCGGGACGCACCGCCACCGGAACCGCCGCCGCACGCCGCAGGCATACCCGACCCACCACGCCCTGACCGTGCTGACACCCGGCGCGCCCGTGCGGTCCTGCACCGAGCAGGTCGGCCCGCACGGCCGGGACCTGCTGGGCCGCGAGCTCTACCGGGCCTGGGAGACGGTGGAGGAAGCCGCCCGGGCCGGCGCCGATCCATGGCCCGCACTGCTGTCCCCGCCGCCCCTGCACCGGCGGCACGCGGCATGGGCCGTGGTGACCGTGCGAGGGCGGCGGGACCGGGACTTCGACGAGCTGAACGGGCGGGTACGCGGACGGCTGCGCGCACTGCTCGCGGCGTTGGAGGAGGCGGGGGTGGAGGACGCCCACGCCTGGCCGCGACTGTTGCCCCCGGGGGCGGCGTCCGGCGGGGAACGCACGGGCGCGCGCTACGTCATCGGGCTCGGACGCACGCCGCCCGGCGCGGAGCGGCTCGCGGACATGGCCGCCCGGTGGGCCGCAGGCCTGCCGGGCGTGGAGGTGGCGCACGTCGACGCGGGAGCGGTCCCCACGCTGCGATGAGCCCTGCGGCGTGGGAACCGGCGCCTCCTCCCTGCCCGCGCGCGGCGGCGCCCACACCGCCGTCGACGCGCAGTGGTCAGGCGGCCTTGCGCGCGACGAGCCGCACGGGCACCTCGGCGTACGTGTTCAGGATCGTGTTCTCCGCGATCACCGGGTCGCCGGTGAGCTCGATCCGCTCGACGGAGTCGAGCAGCGCGTGGATCAGGGCGTGCAGCTCGAGGCGGGCGACGCCGTGACCGACGCAGCCGTGCGCGCCGTAACCGAACGCGAGGTGGTCGCGCGGATTGCGGCGCAGGTCGAACTCGTCCGCGCGCTCCCACTTGCGCTCGTCACGGTTCGCGGAGGCGAACAGGGCCCACACCCGCGCGCCCTGCGGGATCGTCACCCCGCCGAGCCGCGTGTCGCGCGCGGCGACACGGGTGAGGCCCCGCACGGGAGTCTCGAACCGCAGGAGTTCGTTGATCGTCGAGGCCACGAGTCCGGGCTCGGCGCGCAGGGCGGCCCACTGGTCCGGGCGCTCGGCGAAGACGACGAGCAGATGGCCTATCGCGGCGGCCGTGGTCTCCAGCGACGGGCCGATGAAGTCGACGAGGAGGAGCGGGCACTTCTCCCGGGGGATGACACCCTGCTCGGCGGCCTCGAGCATGGCGGCGCCCGGACTCCCGGGCGCGGGCTCGCCGTTCGTCGCGAGCTCGTGGGCGAACGCGAAGAGACGCTGCGTCATCTCCATGTTGTGCGGGGTGCGTTCGGTGACCGGGCCCAGCAGGTCGTTGCCGACCTGTCCCCACTCGTAGAGGTGCTCACGGTTGCGGTCGGGCAGGCCGAGGTAGTCGGGTATGACCAACATGGGCATCGCCTGGGCCAGTTCGGCGACGCCGTCGATCGCACCCCGGGCGACGACCTCGGCCACGAGGCCCCGTGCCTTGCGGGCGATCTCCTCGCTGCGACCCTGCACGGAGCCCGGCCGAAGTCCGGCCCCGACGACGGAGCGCAGCACGTCGTGCTCCGGCGGATCGCTGACCAGGGTGACGCCCCGCATGATCCGGTTGACGTCGGGATCGAATCCCACGCCCTCGCCGGAGAGAAACGTGTCGTGGTCGGCCAGCGCGGCCTTCACCTCTTCGTACCGTGTGAGCGCGTAGACGTCCGGTCGGTGCAGCCGGACGACGCCGCCCAGCTCCCGCAGCTGCCGGTACTGCTCGTAGCGGATGCGCCGGTCCGAGGAAGCGAACATGTCGATCTCTGCGCGGGGCACGACGGCCATGGGTCTCTCCTGGAGGTGCGTGGGGGGACGGTCGACGAACGGCACATGGGGGGACGGCCGACGAACCGGGCGCGGGGGAGGGATGGTCGACGACGTTCCTTCCTGACCGGGCCGGCCGGACAACCTTCCTGATCTTGCTCGGGCCGAGGCGTGGCGAAACCCCCGTCCGGCCGCGCCGTGGAAGGGGCGCCGAAGCGCGGTGGTCAGCTGCGTAGAGTGCCGCCCATGACCGTCGCGCGCTCCCTGCTCCTGTTCCTCGTCGCCGCCGTGTTCGAGATCGGCGGGGCGTGGCTGGTCTGGCAGGGGGTGCGCGAGAACAGGGGCTGGATCTGGGCGGGCGCGGGCGTCGTCGCCCTCGGCCTGTACGGGTTCGTCGCCACCTTGCAGCACGACGCCCACTTCGGCCGTGTACTGGCCGCCTACGGTGGCGTCTTCGTCGCCGGGTCGATCGCCTGGGGCGTGATCGCCGACGGCTATCGACCTGACCGGTACGACGTCGTCGGCGCCCTCGTCTGCCTGGCCGGCATGGCCGTCCTGATGTACGCGCCGCGCGGGACCTGACCCGGACGGCCGCGCGCCTCACGGGGGCGCGCGGCCACCGCACGGCTTCTTCGCCGCCGTCTGAGCGCCGGCCGGCCGGGTCCTACGCCCGGGGCGCGCGCTGCTCCCCCGAGCCGCGGACGATCAGCCGGGTGGGGACGGTGATGGTGTGGGCGCGGCCGCGGTCGCTGTCGAGTCGGGACAGCGCGGTGGTGGCCGCCGCCCTGCCGAGTTCCTCCGCGTCCTGGGCGACCACGGTCAGAGCCGGTTCGAGGGCCTCGGCGAGCGCCACGTCGTCGAAGGCGACCACGGCGACGTCCTTGCGTCTGCTGCGGGCGAGTTCGGCGACTATGCCCAGCGCCATGATGTTGTTGCCGGCGAACAGCGCGGTGGGCGGATCGGCCAGGCCGAGGAGCCGGGCGGTCGCGGCCTCGGCCCCCTGCTGGTCGTGGGCGTTGGTGATGAGCGAGCGGTCGTGGGCGATGCCGGCCTCCTCCAGCGCGGAGCGGTACCCGGCCAGACGCTCGCGGCGCGTGTACAGCTTCACGGGCAGGTCGCCGACGAAGCCGATGCGCCGGTGTCCGTGGGCGATGAGGTGGGCGACGCCGTCGTGGGCTCCGGCACGGTTGGAGCTGACGATGCTGTCCGCGGCCAGCCCGACGCCGGGACGGTCGAGGAAGATGACGGGGAGACCCGCCGTGCGGTGGGGCTTGAGGTGCGCGTGGTCGGCGCCGACGGACGGGACGACCATCAGGATGCTGACCCGGCGGGCCAGGAACTTGTCGGTCAGGGCGCGTTCACGGTCGGGGTCGTCCGCGGAGGAGCCCATGAGCAGGGTCAGTCCGCGGTCGCGGACGGTGTCCTCGATGGCGCGGGCCACGGCGCCGAAGAACGGGTTGGCGAGGTCGGGGATGACCAGGCCGATGGTGGTGTCCGGGCCTCCGACGCGGATGTTGCGGGCCATCAGGTTCGGCTGGAAGCCGAGCCTGGCCACTGCGGCCAGTACCTGTTCCCTGGTCTGCGCGGAGGCGGGCCCGTCCTCGTTGAGGACCCGGGAGACCGTCTTGGCGCTGACGCCGACTTCTCGCGCGACGTCGGCCAGGGTGGGGCGGCGGTTGGCTGCCATGGAGGTAACCGTCTCCTGAGGGCTCTCGGTTCCGGCCGCGGCCTCGGCCGGAACGGCGAGAGCGGGTTGTGCTGTCAGGTGGCCTGGACTCCGGCGGCCTTGGCGGCCTCCGAATCCGCTACGACAGTATCTCCGGCCTCGTCCACGGTCAGTGCGCCGGTCATGATGGCGACGACCTCGGCCATGGAGTAGTCGGAGGGCTTGATCAGGGCGGCGCGCCGGCCGAGTCGGTGGACGTGGATCCGGTCGGCGATCTCGAAGACGTGGGGCATGTTGTGGCTGATGAGGACCACGGGCATGCCCTTGTCGCGGACGCGGCGGATGAGGTCGAGCACCTGGCCGGACTCCTTGACGCCGAGGGCGGCGGTGGGTTCGTCCATGACGACGACCGAACGGGCCCAGGCGACGGCGCGGGCGACGGCGACGGCCTGGCGCTGTCCGCCGGAGAGGGTCTCCACGGCCTGGGTGAGCGAGCGCAGTCCGATCTTCAGGTCGGCCATGTGCTCGGCCGCCTCCTGGCGCATGCGCTTCTTGTCCAGCATGCGCAGGGCACTGCCGAGGACGCCGGGACGGCGCAGCTCCCGCCCTAGGAACATGTTGGAGGCGATGTCCATGGAGGCTGCCACGGCGAGGTCCTGATAGACCGTCTCGATGCCGTGGGCCTGGGCGCTTTGCGGGCCGGAGAACGTGATGGGGCTGCCGTTCAGCCGGATCTCGCCCGCGTCCGGGACGACCGCGCCGGTGAGGGCTTTGATGAGGCTGGTCTTGCCTGCCCCGTTGTCGCCGATGACGGCGAGGACCTCGCCGGGCAGGAGGTCGAAGTCGGCGCCGTCGATGGCGGTGACCTGGCCGTACCGCTTGACCAGACCGCGGGCCTGCAGCACGGGCGTGGGGGAGGAGGTGGCGCTCATCGGGCCTTCTTCCGGGAGATCTGGTCGACGGTCACCGCGAGGATCACCAGGACGCCGGTGATCAGGGTCTGGTAGATGGAGGCGACGCCCATCAGCTGCAGTCCGTTGCGGAACACGCCGACGATGAGGACGCCGATGAAGGTGCCCAGCACCGAGCCGCGTCCGCCGAAGAGGCTGGTACCGCCGAGGACCACGGCGGTGATGCTGTCGAGGTTGTCGGTCTGTCCGGCCTGCGGATCGCCCACCCCGGTACGGGAGATGAGCAGCAGGGCGGCGATGCCGTACAGCAGGCCGGCCACCGTGTAGATGCCGATGGTCAGACGCGAGGTGCGGATGCCGTTGAGACGGGCGGCCTCGGCGCTGTTGCCCAGCGCGTACACGTGGCGGCCCCAGCCGGTGCTGCTCAGCGCGTAGGCGAGGAGGAGGAACAGGGCGATGGTGACCAGGGAGCCGTAGGTGATGTCCGTGTGACCGAGGGGGAAGGTCTCACCGAGGGCGGTCAGCGGGCCGGGCAGGCTGGTGACCGTCTGCTCCTCGGAGTAGATGTGGGTGAGTGCGAACGCCACGTTGAGCATGCCGAGGGTGACGATGAACGGCGGCAGCGGGATCTTCTGCACCAACAGCCCGTTGAGCAGCCCGAAGCCGCCGCAGACAGCCAGGCCCAGAGCGATCGCCACGAGCGGCGGGACGGAGCCCTGCGCGGCCATCTTGGCGATCACGATGCTGCCGAAGGCCATCACCGCTCCGCACGACAGGTCGATCCCCGCCGTCAGGATGATCAGGGTCTGCCCGATGGCGAGGGTGCCCACGACCATGACCTGCTGCACGATCAGTGAGAAGTTCCCGCCGGTCAGGAACTGGTCGGTCGAGAAGGAGAAGAAGGCGCAGGCCAGGAGGAGGGCTGCCAGGGGTCCGGTGGTCGGCGCCGTGAGCAGTCTGCGGACCGTGGTCGGTGCTTTGAGCTCCGAGTACGGCGTGGTCGTGGCTGTCATGCGAAGTCCTTGTCGGAAGACAGATGTCCTTGTCGGAGGACGGGGGCCAGGGCCCCCGCCGCCGGGACAAGGGGGGCGGTCGTCCCGGCTCGGGGAGGTGGGCCGGCCGCCCCGCTGAAGGGAGTGACGTGTCGTACGGTCCTACCGGGCGGCTCAGCCCCAGCAGTTCTCCAGGCCGTAGGCGGTGTCCTTCGACGCGACCCCGTCCTGTGCCTTGTCGCTGATCAGCGTGACGCCGGTGTCGGTGTAACCGGACGCCTTCGTGCCGTCCTTGGCGTACGTCACGACGGCCTTGACGCCCTCGGCCGCCATCTTCAGCGGGTACTGCTGCGACGTCGCGGCGATCTTGCCGTCCTTGACGGCCTGGGTGCCGGTGCAGCCGCCGTCGACGGAGACGATCAGGACGTCCTTCTCCCGGCCCTTCGCCTTCAGCGCGGTGTACGCGCCGAGCGCCGCCGGCTCGTTGATCGTGTAGACGACGTTGATGTCAGGGCTCTTCTGGAGACAGTTCTCCATCGCGGTCTGGCCCTTGGCCTGGTCGCCGCCGGTGTCCTGGGCGCACAGGACGTCCTTGTCGGTGGCGCCGAAGCCCTTCAGGAAGCCGTCGTGCCGCTGGACGCCCACGGAGACGCCCGGCGCCAGGTCGAGAGTGGCTATCTTCGCGGCCTTGCCCTTCATGGCGGCCTTGGCGTACTCGCCGATCAGCTGGCCGGCCTTCAGGTTGTCGGTGGCGAAGAGGGCGTCGACCGCGCTCTGCGGGTCGGTCGGCGTGTCCAGGGCGATGACCAGAACGCCCTTGGCGCGCGCCTTCGCGATCGCGGGCACGATCGCCTTGGAGTCGCTCGGCGTGATCAGGATGCCCTTGACCCCGGCGGCGACCATGTTCTCGATGGCGGTGACCTGCCCGGCGTTGTCCCCGTCGAACTTGCCCGCAGCGGTGGACAGCTTGGCGCCGTTCTCCTTGGCGGCCTTCTCCGCGCCCTCCTTCATCTTCACGAAGAACGGGTTGGTGTCGGTCTTGGTGATCAGCCCGACCTTGACCTCGCCCGAGCCGGAGCTCGAGGAGCCCGAACCGGAGCCGGACCCGCAGGCCGTCAGGGTGAGGGCCGCGACGCCCGTGGCCGCGGCGACTCTGAGGAGGGAGGAGGACAGGCGAGTGGTGCGAGACATGATCGACTCCTGTGGGATAGCGGGCGGCACCGGGTAGGGATCAGAGCGTGCCGCCCGGGGTGTCATCGTTGACTTATGTCATCGTTGACACTTCCTGGCGAGGATGATGGACTCCGGATCCCGGCAACGTCAATGCCTTCCACCCGTCACAAATCGGCAACGTCCCCAGCCGCCGTCTCCGCGCAGCCGTCAGGTCGCGATGGCGCCGGGTCGCCCCTCCGTCCCGTCCGCCCGAGCCGCCCACGGCCGTACCGAGCCGATTTCCGTACCGTTCTCCGAGTCGATCCCGAGCCTTCCCCAGCCTTTCCGAGAGAGAGCAGCCCATGAGCCCGCGTCAGATCACCGTTCTGGGAGAGTGCGTCGCGGACGCCTTCGCGGAACCGGTCAACGCCTCGAACGAACTCGCTCTGCGGGTGCTGCCCGGCGGCGGCCCCGCGAACACGGCAGTGGCGCTGGCCAGGCTCGGCACACCGGCCCGCTTCCTCGCACGGCTGTCCGACGATGTGTTCGGCCGCCTGTTCCGGGCCCACCTCGAGGCATCCGGCGTCGACCTGTCGGACGCCGTCGCCGCCGCCGAGCCCAGCACACTGGCGGTGGCTGAGCTGGACGCCACCGGTCAGGCGGCCTACTCGTTCCACGCGCAGAACACGGCCGACTGGCAGTGGACGCCCGGCGAACTGGCGGCGGTGGACCTGTCCGGGGCGGCCTGTGTGCACACCGGGTCGCTGGCGCTGGTCCGCGAACCCGGCGGAGCGGTCGTGGAGGAGTTCCTGGCGGCAGCGGCTCCCGAGGTCACCATCAGCATCGACCCCAACGTCCGGCCGCTGCTCGTGCGCCCCGAGGTCTACCGTGCCCGGCTGGCGCACTGGTGCTCCCTCGCCGACATCCTGCGGCTGAGCGAGGACGACCTGGAGCTGCTGATGCCGGGCGCCGGGCCGGAGCAGGCCTGCGACACCTGGCACGCCGCGGGGGTGCGGCTCGTGGTGATCACGCTCGGCGCCGACGGCGCACTGGCGTCGCTCGACGGTGAACGGGTGCGGGTGCCCGCGGTGACCACGCGGGTCGTCGACACCGTCGGCGCCGGGGACTCCTTCACCGCAGGGCTTCTGCACCACCTCGGCGCTCGCGGACTCCTCGGCGGCCGGCTGGCCGGACTCGGCCTCGACGACGTCGCGGAAGCCTGCCGGTTCGGCGCTCGGGTCGCGGCCCTGACCTGCTCCGTCGCCGGCCCCAATCCACCCTGGATGGACCAGCTGGCACAGCTCTCGCCCGCCGGCGGAGCCTGAGCCATCGGGCCTGCCCGGCGCGACCCGCACCGGGCGCGATCCGTACCGGGCCGTTGACGCGCGGGGCGGACTGCGCCCATCATCGGGCCACTCGATGTCATCGATGACACCGGTCGACGACTACGTCGAACGGCCTCCGCCCAGGCCGGGTCTCCGGCCACCGTCACCGCTCACGCCCCCGACGGTTCCCGCACCGACGCGTACGACGACGCGCAAGCTCGCACCACCGCACCACCGCACCACCGCACCACCGCACCACCGCACCACCGCACCACCGCACCACCGCACCACCGCACCGCCCACGACGGACAAGGACCCGAAACCGTGAAGAAGACCCTGCTCGCCGAGTTCACCGCCCGCGAAGGAGCGCAGGACGAGGTCGCCCGCCTGATCGGCGACTACGCCCTCACGGTGCGCGAGGAAGAGGGAAACGTCGCCTTCGACGTCTACACCAAGGCTGCCGAGCCGCGTGCCTTCTGGATCTTCGAGGAGTACCGGGACGAGGACGCCTTCCAGGCCCATCTGAACGCGCCGTACGGCGGCCCGTTCAACGCCGCGCTCACTCCGCTGATCGAGGAGGACGCCTCCGTGCTGACGTTCCTCGATCCGCTGGCCTGACGGGCGAACCGGCGAGCGGGCGAACCGGCGAGCGGGCGAACCGGCGAACCGGCGAAGGGGCGGACGGGTCGAGTCGGACCGCCGCTCGGAGTGAGTGCGTGGCGGACAAGGCGAGCAGGCTGCCTGCCGCGGACGGGAATCCCCGTTGCCGACGAGCCGTGCCCGCCGCGATCCTGAGGCCATGAGGAATCTCGTATGCGGCTGAGGCTGCGACAGTTCAGGCCTCGCACGGGCCCGCATGAGCACCGTGTCGTCCAGCCGTGGGAGCCTCTGCGCGGCGCCTCGCTGAGCGCGCCCGAGCCCATCGGCGCGCTGTTCGGCGACCAGGAAGGGCTGAGCCGGCTCTCGGGGCTGTTCGCCTTCGCCGCCTGCTCCCGGCACACGATCGTCCATCTGCCGCTGCGCCACTCCCCTCAGCCCGACGAGGGTTTCGGCACGCCGGTCGACCTGGTCCTCGTCCATCACGCGCTCGGTCTGCGCGCCGCCAAGTGGCCCGTCCTGCGGCGCAAGTTGGTGCACGGCACGCCCCTGACCGCCGGCACCGACGACGGCCGCACCGCCAGGGACGCCGCACGGTGGGCGGAACGCGAGAAGCGGGCCGGCCTCCGCGGCCAGGTGCGGCACGCGACCCACGCCGGCACGTTCTTCCTGTTCGGGAACCGGGACGTCTTCGCCGCGGCCGCAGTGGACCTGGCCGAGGCGGCCGGCCGGGGGCCGCGGCAGAAGGGCGTCGCCCAGGGCCGCTCGGCGCTCATGACGGCGCTGCCCACGTTGGCCCAGCCACCCGGCGGCGGCCACGACGTCGAGGTGCTGGTGCTCTACAAGCCCGGTCCGCCCCACCCGCCCCACGCCCGTCCCGCCCGTCCCGGGAGTCAGCCCCCCGGGGGTGCGTGAGGCCCCCGGCGTCGGCCGCCGCTGTCGCGGCGGAGCCGGTCGGTGTGGCGGGCCACGTCGTCTACGCGCGCGGCGAGTTCGGGGTGGTCCGGAGCCAGGTACGAGCATGCGCCGGTCAAAGGACCGACGAGGGCGGCCGCGTCGTCCGCGGCGAGGGCGGCGCTGAGCTCGACGAGGGGGGTGCGGGCGGCGGGCGGAAGGTCCCCGAGCGCGGTGATCTGCCCGGCCAGTCGGCGCAGGTCGGCGGCGTTGGCACGCGCCCAGGCGGTGACGGTGCGGTCGGCGGCACGGCGGTCGCGCGTGGCCTGGACGCGTTGCTCGCCCGTCGACCCGGGGTTTCCGGGGCGAACGCGCAGGTAGCGGCGTTCGGCGGCCTGGCGGCTGGCGACGCCGAGGGGGTGGGCGAGGTCGGCCCAGCTGGCACCCGCCTCCCGGGCCTCCTCGATCAGGCCCGGTTCCCATCCGGCGAGCCGGTCGCGCACTTCGCGGAGCAGCAGGAGTGCGGCGAGCGCCTGTTCCGAGCTGGGTCCGGCGGATGCGGAACGCCCGTCCGCCGGCGGCGTTCCGGCGGTGCGCAGAGCTTCGTTGATCGTGTCGAGGGCCGCGGCCGCGAGGAAGGACGCGGGGGTGACGGAGTGAGGGTCGTGGTGATCGTCGGTGGTCATGCCGCCTCCGGTGCGTGCCGTCATCGTATGGACGACATCTTGCTTGTCATCGTTTCGATGACATGTTACAACGGTGGCAGGTCACCCCGCATTGGCAGCAAGTGCCTGATCCGAACACTGGAGGTGTTTCCCGATGTTGATGCGCACCGACCCGTTCCGCGAGCTCGACCGACTCACCCAGCAGCTCCTGAACACCACGGGAACGTGGTCGCGGCCGTCGGCGATGCCGATGGACGCCTACCGGGAGGGCGAGGAGTACGTGATCGCCCTCGATCTGCCCGGGGTCTCCCCTGACGCGATCGACATCGACGTCGAGCGGAACATGCTGACCGTCAAGGCCGAGCGGCGGCCCGTCGCCAAGGCGGACGACGTGCAGATGGAGCTCAGCGAGCGTCCTCTGGGGGTCTTCTCCCGCCAGCTGGTGCTGGCGGACACCCTCGACACCGAGCGCATCGAGGCGGACTACGACGCAGGTGTGCTGACCCTGCGCATCCCCATCGCCGAGCGCGCCAAGCCCCGCAAGGTCGCCATCGGCCGCGGCTCGGAGCATCGACAGATCAGCGGCTGAGCCCCCGGCATCCGGTTGATATCGGTCGGCCTCGGTCGGCCTCGGTCGACAGCGGTGGCCGGCGGGCGAGCCGCCTGCCACCGCTCCACGATCACTCCGGACCACTCCGGACCACTCCGGATCATCCAGGACCACCCGAGACGAGAAAGGCATCCGCGTCACCGATGATTTCGCTGCAGGAGCCATGCCGGTCCACCGTGGGCATGACGTTCGAGCAGATGCTGGAAAGAGTGCGGTACGAAGGCGCGTATCCGACCCGCGCCCAGGCCGAGGAGTCCGTGCGCGCCGTGCTGGCCGCTCTCGGACGCCAACTCACGGGCGACGAGCGGGTGGAGCTCGCGGCCAGGCTGCCCCACGAGGCGGCCGTCACCTTCACATCCGGGATTCCCGCCGCCGAACGCCTCACCGGTTGGGGCTTCGTCAAGGACCTGGCGTCCCACACCGGCGGCACGGCGGCCACCACCCGCTGGGACGCCGGCACGGTCCTTCGGGTCGTCGCCCAGCTCGCCGGCGAGGAACTGCTCGGCCGTGTCCTCGACCAGCTCCCCTCCGGCTACGCGCTGCTGTTCGGCCGCGCCGAGCTCACCCGGGCGGCCTGAACCGGGGGAGGGGAGGGGCGTGCCGGGGCCGGCCCCTCCCCTCCGTCACTGTCAGCCCTTGCCGAGAAGCTTGTTCATCTCGGTGATCTCGGCGGTCTGCGCGGCGACGATGCCGCCGGCGAGGGACGTGGCGGGCGCGTACTCGCCCTTGTTCTTCTCGGTGGTGGCCATGTCCACGGCGCCCTTGTGGTGGTCGATCATCATCGTGAGGAACTTGGCGTCGAAGTCCTTGCCGGACGCCTTGCCGAGGGCGGCCATGTCCGAACCGGCCATCATGCCGGGCATCCCGGAGCCCGAGTGATCCATCCCCGGCATGGACTCCGCCGTGCTGTCGGAGGACTTCGGGACGTCCTCACCCCAGGACGTCAGCCAGCCGCTCATGGTCCTGATCTCCGGTTCCTGGGCCTTCTCGATGCGTGCGGCGAGGTCCTCGACCCGGGCGGAGGACGCCCGGCCGGCGGCCAGTCGCGCCATCTCCAGCGCCTGCCGGTGGTGCGGGATCATGCCCTGCGCGAAGGACACGTCCTGGGCGTTGTGGGCGCCGGCCGTGACGCCGGCGCCGGCCGACGGCGACGTGGAGCCGGTAGCAGCCGCGGGGCCGCTGCTGCCGTCGCCCTCGCCGCCGCAGGCGGCGAGGAGGAGCGCGGCGGCCACGGTGGCGGCCGCGACGGCGGCGCGGTGGGCCGGGGTACGAGAGTTGCGCATGCTGAAACTCCTGGTGTCGTGCGAAAAGGATCCGGACATGCCGTGGCACGGCAGGTCGCCGTGCCGGCGACGCGGTGCCGCGTGGTGTCTAGATCCGCAGGAGTTGCAGTTCCGCCAGAGAGGGTGGCGCGCGCGCCTCGTCCGGAGTCCGGCCCGCGTACGAGCGGAAGGCGTCGGTGCGCACGGGCACGGCCACGGGGTCGGGAACGAGGGCGGTGAGGGTCGGCGCGCCGCTCACCGCAGCCGCCGCACAGGTCGGGTCGGCGTGATGGAGGTGCCCCCCGCCGCATCCCCCGTGGTCTCCGGGGCAGTGCTCCTGCGCGCTGACCGCGACAGCCCTCGAGTGCCGAGGCCCGGCGTGCTCGTGGACGGCGCCTGCGGGCGCCAGGGCGTGCATGGCCAGGAGGCCCGCCAGCAACCCGAACACCAGCAGCGCTCGCCACCGCCGCACAGGCGTCGGCGCGAGGCGCTGCTCCGGGGGCTTCATCGCGATCATCCTAGGGGAACTCTGTGGCGGGCTCATCGACGGCGTCGACCGAGGGTACGGTCGTCGGTCTGCCCGCGTTCACCGCCCACGCGTCTCGGCGTGCCCCGCCACGGGTCGCTCAGAACGCGTAGCGGATGCGCAGCCAGGGCGCTCGGGCGGCCACCAGCGCGCGAAGGCGTGCGACGGCCTGCGCCTTGGTGGCGCTTGCGTAGCGGACGTTCAGGGCGCCGTTCTCGGAGCGTTTGGTCTCCTGCAGGTCCGGCCGCCACAGGACGTCCTCGGCGCGAGGGTGCCAGCCGAGGTTGACCTCGTGCAGCTCCCGGTTGTGCGTCAGCATGATGACCTCGGCGGCGGCCTGCCGCTTCACCCGCCCGGGCAGGACGTCGTCCAGGCGCCCGAGCAGCTCCGCCCAGGCATCCTCCCAGCCGGGCCGGACGACGACGGGGGACAGGTTGAAGTGCACCTCGTAACCCGCGTCGAGGAAGTCCGCGGCGGCGGCGATGCGCTCGGCGACCGGTGTCGTGCGCACGTCCAGCAGCCGGGAGTCCTCCGGGGGCATCACCGAGAAGCGGATGCGGGTCCGGCCCCGGGGGTCCAGCGCCAACAGGTCGGGGTTGACGAACTTGGTCGCGAAGGAGGCCTTGGCCGTGGGCCACTGTCGGAAGGCGTGCACGAGATCCGCGGTGTTGTCGCTGATCAGGGCGTCCACCGAGCAGTCGCCGTTCTCCCCGATGTCGTACACCCAGGCCTCGGGGTCGCACTGGTTCGGCTCGGGTTTCGGGCCCTGCCGTGCGATGTGCCGACCGATGTGCGCGACGATCCGGTCGATGTCGGTGAAGACGGTGATCGGGTTGGCGTATCCCTTGCGTCGCGGCACATAACAGTAGGCGCACGACATCGCGCAGCCGTTGGAGGCGCCCGGTGCGATCCAGTCGGCGGACCGGCCGTTGGGCCGCGTCCTCAGCGACTTCCGCTCACCGAGGACGAGCGTCTCGCCTTTGACGCGCACCCAGCGTGCGACGTTGCCCTCATTGCCGTGCAGCCCGGGGATGCGCCAGTGGGACTCGACCTCGACCAGCCGGGCCCCGGGGAACCGGCCGACGATCTGCCGGCCTCGCGGTGAGGCCGCGGCCGCGGGCTCGGCGTGGATCTCCCGCACGGCCAGCAGACGGTGCGCGGCGTCGGAGTCGCGAAAGGACGGCCGGCCGGTGCTCGCCACCACGGGCTCGGGGCCGAGGGCGTCGAGCCCGAACAGGGCGTCGGCGTCGGCGTCGTCGTCCGAGGAGGCGAACGGCTGGTGCATGGACATCCCGGTGAGGGTGGCGAGCGGAACAGGCCTGATCGGAAGCGGACGAAACACGGAATCACGGACCGTCCACTGTACGACCGGCCGGGATCGGCGCGGACCGGCCTCGTGCGGCCGCCGAACCGTGCCCTGAGCTCGCCCGTCCTCGCCGCCGTGTCCGCTGCCCTCCGTCCGCGGCCGTCGGGCGGTTCACGAGGGGCCGAGTTCCCCCGGGGCCAGTCGCACGGTCGTCGTGACCCGGGTGAGGGCGGGCGTGCGCGGCACCGAGCCGAACCCGAACCGCACGGGCGGATCGACCGGTGCGATGCCACCGAGGTCGCCGCCCTCGAAAGACGCCGACACCGTTCGGACCGGCCGCAGGTCACGGGCTCCGTACCACTCCTTGCGGCGTCCGCCAGCGCTGCCGCGGGTGCGCACGCCCGGCATCAGCACCCGGGCGGGGACGTCCGTCAGCGCGCTCCATGCCGGACGGCGGGCGAGCGGCCCCGGCACGGCGCGCAGCAAGACGCCCAGGAGCCCCCGCCGACCGGTGGTGAACTGCAGGAGGAGCGGGCCGGCCGCGACGCTCCACGTGTCGCCGTCGACGCTCACGTCGACCGGGACGACGCACACGGTGTCGAAGACGTAGGTCCCGCTGACGAAGTCCGCCGTCTCCCGGGTGGGGGCGAACAACAGCCTTTCCCCGCCGGGACGCTCCACCATCACATCGCTGAACGCCCCGAAGGGCGACCGCGGCCAGTGCCCCAGCACGAGACGTGTCCCGTGCGACGTGCCCAGGCCCGCGATCCAGCCGTCGAAGCGCAACCGACGGCCCTGCCCGGTTCGGGCTCCGCTACGGGCTCCGGTTCCGGTTCCCGTTCCGGTTCCGGTTCCGGTTCTGCGGAGGATCCGGCTCATCGGGTCGCTGCGCGCAGGGGGCCCGCTCATCGTCGGACCGCTTCCCGCCGTCATTCCGGTTTCTCCCACCTGCGCGGACGACTTCCACGGCACGCGTACCCCGTTCGGCGTCCGCCCACGCGCCGCCGCAGCGGGGGACTGCCCCGGCCGACGGGTGTCGCGGGAACTTCGGGGTACATGCTGCTCGCCGCGTCCCGAGCCGGTCCGGGCAGTGCGGCTTCTGTCTCCCATGTGCGCCGGCCAGGTGATGAGCCATGACCAGTACGCAGGAACGGCCCGAGTCGACCGCCCCCCGCGCCGGCATCCCGGCACGGGGCGCCGCGCAGGAGCGCGCCGCACGCATACGCCGTCGACTCGAACGGCTGATCGGCATCGCGGCGACCGAGGGCAACGCGCTCACCGCGCTGCGCAACGGGGACGAGATCTTCCCGGCGATGCTGGCGGCCATCCGGTCCGCCGAGCACACGGTGGACATGATGACGTTCGTGTACTGGAAAGGGGACATCGCCCGGGAGTTCGCCCGGGCCCTGGCCGAGCGGGCCAGGGCCGGTGTGCGGGTACGGCTGCTGCTGGACGGCTTCGGCAGCAGACTGATCGAGAAGGACCTGCTGGCGGAGATGGAAGGGGCCGGCGTGCAGGTGGCCTGGTTCCGCAGACCCCTGCTCCTGTCGCCGCTGAAGCAGAACCACCGGTGCCACCGCAAAGTTCTCGTCGTCGACGAGCAGACGGCCTTCACCGGCGGGGTCGGCATCGCCGAGGAATGGTGCGGGGACGCCCGCAACGAGCACGAGTGGCGCGACACCCACGTCGAGGTCCGAGGGCCGGCCGTGGACGGCATCGCCGCCGCGTTCGCGCAGAACTGGGCGGAGTGCCACGACGAACTCTTCGACGATCGCGACCGGTTCGTCCAGCACCGTCCGCAGGGCGACGCGGTGGTGCAGGTGGTGCGCGGCTCGGCCAGCTTCGGCTGGCAGGACATGCAGACGCTGATCCGGGTCGTGCTGGAGTCGGCGGAGCACCGCTTCCGCCTGGCCACCGCCTACTTCGCGCCCGACGAGTACTTCGTCGACCTGCTCTGCGCCACCGCCCGGCGGGGCGTCGAGGTGGAGATCCTGCTGCCCGGGCCGCACACCGACAAGCGGGTCTGTCAGCTGGCCGGCCAGCACCACTACGAGGCCCTCACCGCCTGTGGGGTCAAGATCTACCAGTACCAGCCGACGATGATGCACGCCAAGGTCATCACCGTGGACGGCGTCGCCGCCCTGGTCGGCTCCACCAACTTCAACCGCCGGTCCCTGGACCACGACGAGGAGATCATGCTCGCCGTGCTGGACGAGAAGTTCACGGTCACCCTCGACAGCCACTTCGACGACGACGTGCGGGCCGCCACGCTGATCCGGGAAGGGCGGTGGAAGCGGCGCTCCGTGCTGCAGCGGGCGCGAGAGGCGGCGGTCGTGCCCATCCGCCGCTTTCTGTGACTCCGCCGCCCGGATCTCGCTTTCCGCCGCCGGTCGTCCACCGCCCGCCGGCATCCAGGCCGCCGGGCCCTGAAGGTTCGCGGCGTTGTTCCCGAGGTCACCCCACATTTCCTGTGAGCGCAGGCATGGGGGCAGAATAAGGGGGTATTCGCGCGACGGCGACGACTGCGTTCGGCCGGCGCTGCGGGAGGCTCGACGGTGCGGGAGGGACAGGTCATGACACTCAGGAGCGCGACGGCAGCCGACAGGCAGGCGCACGAGCTGCCGGACATCGCCTGCCCCTCGCAGGTGGCGCCGAAGGACGCCCGCGAGCTGTCCAGGGTGTTCTTCGACCAGCTCGCGGTGCTGGAGGAGGGGACGGCGCAGTACCAGTACGCGCGGAACACGCTGATCGAGATGAACATGTCGCTGGTGCGGTTCGCGGCCGGCCGGTTCCGCAGTCGGGGGCCGGAGGAGATGGAGGACATCGTCCAGGTCGGCATGATCGGTCTGATCAAGGCGATCGACCGGTTCGAGCTGACCCGTGAGGTCGAGTTCACCTCGTTCGCGGTGCCGTACATCGTGGGTGAGATCAAGCGGTTCTTCCGGGACACCACCTGGGCCGTCCATGTGCCCCGGCGGCTGCAGGAGGCCCGCGTGCAGCTCGCCCGCGCCACGGAGGAGCTGCGCAGCCGTCTCGGCCGCACCCCCACCACCGAGGAGCTCGCCGAACTGATGAGCCTCGGCGAGGAAGAGGTGCGCGAGGCCCGCCTCGCCGCCAACGGCTACCACTCCGCCTCCCTGGACGCCGCCGTCAGCGGCAGCGAGGACGGCGAGGCGGCGCTGCAGGACTTCATCGGCGCCGAGGACCAGGCGCTGGAGCTGGTCGAGGACTTCCACGTCCTCGCTCCGCTGATCGCCGAACTCGACGAGCGGGACCGGCAGATCATCCACATGCGGTTCGTGGAGGAGCTCACCCAGGCCCAGGTGGGCGAACGCCTCGGCGTCTCGCAGATGCACGTCTCCCGGCTGCTGTCGCGCACCCTCGCCCGACTGCGGGACGGCATGCTCACCGAACGCTGAGCACGCCGAGGACGCCTGGAACGCCACGGTCGACCACGCAGGGCACGCGGAGGCTCACGTACAGCACGCGGTGGCTCACGCAGGGCACGCGGTGACTAATGGGCGGGTGCGTACAGACGCAGGTGGGCGACGACGCGTTTGCCGGTTTCCTGGGCGACGGTCTGCAGCTGGTCGCACAGCCGGGCCACGAGACGCAGGCCGTGTCCGCCGATCCGGCCCGCGTCAGGGGCGCGCAGTTCGGGCGGGCGGGGAGAGCTGTCACTCACGGTGACCCGCAGCAGGGCGGCGTCCGGCGTCACTTCCAGCGCCAGCCCTCCCGGGCCGGGCGCGTGACGCACCGCGTTGGTGACCAGTTCGCTCACGATGAGCTGAGCGTCCTGACTGGGCCGCTGGTCGGGGTGGTGTCCGGCCCGGGCGAGCAGGGTGCGCACCGCAGCACGAGCCTCGGCGATGGATGCGCCCGGCGCGTCCCAGGCGGCGCTGAACAGCAGGGGTGCGAGGGGCTTGCGTGCGGGCGATGCCAGATCTTCAAGGGGGGTGGCCATAGAACTCTTCCCGGGGTCGTCCTCGTCGATTCGTCTGGGGTTGTCATGGTCGTGTGATGCGGATACCCGCTGACCTCCCGTTCATGAGGCGCCCGGAGTCCGCGCGCCTCATGACTGCCGCCTCCCGGGCGAGGGCGGCGGCCTCACGGAACGCCGCTCACCGCGGATCCGGCTGAGGCGGCTGGAAGCAGGCGGTGACCTTCTTGCCGCGGGGGCAGTGGTAGGCCAGCCAGTCGTCGGCGAGCGCGTCGACCAGCAGCAGACCGCGTCCCCCTGGCGCCGAGGCGCCGGGGTCGCGCGGCTCGGGAAGCCGGGGGGAGGAGTCGTGCACGGTCACGTGCAGGCACTCCTCGTCCCAGGTGAGGATCAGCTGTGCCGCGCTGTGGGCGTGCAGATGGGCGTTGGTGACCAGTTCGGACACGGCCAGCACCACCGAATCCACCAGGTCGGGCGCGGTTCTCGACCAGGCCAGCGACTCCAGGTGCGCTCGCGTCCAGTCCCGGGCGGCCTTCGCGCCGCTGTTCAGCGGCAGCGAGCGCGCCCACCCCACAGCCCTCAGCGATGACTCCTTCGCCACTGTCTCTCCTCGCGCCAACCGAACCGACCGTCGTCGATGTCCCGTCTGCCCAGAAATACCGGACCCAAGGTCGCCGCAGGGGAACGAGCCTCACCACGAGAGCGCGCGTGCGCCTCAGGCCGCCGGGCGGGGAACGTCCTTGGAACGGCTTTCCTCCACGACTCGGTAGCCGGCGCTCGTGTACAGGCCCATGGCCACGTCGTTGCCGCCCCACACGGTGAACATCAGCGTGCCGTCACCGGCCGTGAGGGCGGCCTGTTCGCCTGCCGTCATCGCGGCACGTCCGAACCCTTTGCCGCGGTGCCGCTCCTGAACGTGCAGAGAGTAGCCGTAGGTGACGCCCGGAAGGTGCCCGTGCCGCAACCAGCCGGTGCCGATCCGCTCTCCGGCGGCCTCGAGCACCAGGAACGTGTGGTCGGGGGTCGTCAGGCCCTCGGGAACCAGGTCGGCGAAGTCACGGTCCGACTTGTGCGCGGCCTCCTCGGGGCCGAGGGCTCCCGCGCGGACGATGTCGGAGACGTAGGCGGCCTTCTCCGATTCGAGCCACCCGGGATATTCGGCCGGTGTCATCGGCCGCACGGTGACGCCGGCCGGTGGTGTCGGCGGGGAGTCGACGCGCCGCGCCCTGAGCTGGCCGCGGACGCTGTATCCGTCGAACAGGTCGCCGACGGGCCCGGTGAGCCGTACGTCCACCCTGCTCGCGCCGCGCCGCGCGCACCACTCCTCGGCCCACTCCCGGGCGGCCCGCTCGTGCCCCCGGCCCGCGTGGGGGGCGTCGACGCGGAGGTCGCCGATACGGCCCGCGCGCGTGTCGTCGGCGTCGGCCATGGCCACGGCGACGTACCCCACGCGGGTCCCGGCGTCCGTGATCTCGGCGACCGTCCAGTCGCCGGCGTCACCGCGCGCGTCCTGCAGCATGCGCTCCGCCGCAGCGGCTCCGAGACCGGCCGCCGTGTAGGAGGCACGGCGCCGCCGCTCGAAGTCGGTCTGCCATTGCGCATGGTCCTCAAGGACGGTGAATGCTGTCACGCGAGCACTCTAACGGTGCTGGCACGAGGGCGAGTTGGCGCCCGGGAAGGGGTGCCCGGGGCGGGCCGAGGACGCGGTCGCCGCAGGCGGCGGAGCAGGACCTTGGCCGACGAGCTCGGGGTCCGGGGGATCACGGTGAAGCGGTCGCTCCCCGGCGCCGTGCCCACCTCGCCGGGACGTGCCTCAGGTCCGGGCGGGGGCCCGCAGGGCGAGGAGGGCGACGTCGTCGTCGTTGGCCGCGGGGCGGACCCGGCGCAGCAGTTGGTCGGTGAAGGAGGCCAGCGGGCGGTGGGCGAGGGCGGCTGCGTGCCGGCGCAGTCGGTGCAGGCCCTCGTCCAGAGTGTGGCCGGGTTCCTCGATCAGGCCGTCGGTGTACAGAAGCAGGGTCGACCCGGGCGGCAGCAGGACGGTGGCGTCGGCACGGGGCCTGCGGGCGCCGGTGCCCAGAAGGATGCCGTGTCCTCCGCTGAGGTATTCGGCCAGGCCGTCGTGGCTGATCAGCAGGGGTGGCGGGTGCCCGGCGTTGGTCCAGGACAGTCGCCAGTGGCCGTCGTCGGCCGCTTCGATCCGGGCGAGGATCAAGGTGGCCATGGCTACGTCGGTGATGTGCAAGACCGCCTCGTCGAGTCGGGCGACGATCTGGCTGGGCGGCTCGTGCAGCGCCCAGGCGTAGGCGCGCAGCATGTTGCGCACCTGCGCCATGCCGGCCGCCGCCTCCAGGTCGTGGCCGACGACGTCCCCGACGGCCAGTGCGGTGGCGCCGTCGGACAGGGAGAAGGCGTCGTACCAGTCGCCCCCCACCTGCGAGGCGTCGGGCGCGGGCAGGTAGCGGACCGTCATCTGCAGGCCCGGCACGCGCGGCATCTGGGGCAGCAGGTGGTTCTGCATGGTCTCGGCGACCTTGCGCTGACGCTGGTAGAGGCGCGCGTTGTCCAGGGCGAGGCCGGTGCGGCGGGCGATGTCCTCGAGCAGCGGGAGATCGGTGGTGTGGAAGTCCCCCGGCTGCTTGGCGCGCCCCAGGGTCAGTGCCCCGAGGACCGCGCGGGTGCTGCGGATGGGAGCGATGGCCGCCGAGTGGACGCCGGTGGCCTCGAACAGACGGCGTTGCTCGACCGCGATGCCGGAATCCGGCGACCCCTGGTAGGTCTGCGGGCCCGCCAGGGTCGAGGCGACCCCGCGCAGCGCCCTGGACAGGGGCATCGGGGACTCCTCGGGGATCGGCGGCATCGGACCCTGAAGCTCCTCGTGGCGCACCAGCTCGCCGCCGTCGGCCTCGACGACGACGGTGCGCCACACCTCGTCCCGCTCGGTGATGAGGTCGATGACGGCCCAGTCCGCGAGGCGCGGCAGCACCAGCGTCACGAGCCGGCGCAGTGCCTCCTCGACATCGAGGGTGGACGTCAGCTGAGTGGTCGTCGCGGCCAGCAGCGCGAGGCGTTCGATCTCCGGCAACAGCGTGGGGGGCTCGGCCCGGGCACCCGCCTCCGCCGGATGAGGGGCGTGGAAGAGGACGAGCGTGCTGTTCTCGTGGCCTGCGAGGTCGAACGGGGTGATCAGCCACGAGATGGGCAGCAGGGAGCCGTCCCCGCGTGCGAAGTAGTCCTCGGGGGCCTGGGCGGTGCGACCGGCGTGGAACGCCTGCCGCATGCTGCACTGGCTTCTCGACAGGGGCTGGTTGTGGGCGTCCCGGTGCAGCAGGTCGTGCGCGTCATGGCCGAGCAGATCCGCGGCGGACCGGTCCAGCAGCTGCTCGGCGAGCGCGTTGACCGCGATGATGCGGCCCTGCTCGTCCACGACGTAAGCCCCGGTCCCGAGGGCCTCGAGCCCCTCGGCCGGTGCGACGGGCGCCGCAGGGGACCCTCTCCCCGGGCTCTCCTGGTGCTCCGGTCCTGCTGCCATGCCCAGATCTCCTCAGCTCACTGCCGGCGCCCGTCCGACGATATCCGCTTCCGGACTGCCCCGGCAGCTCGAAACGAAGCCTCCGCGAGGAGGCCCGTCCCCGTCGCGTCGGGACATGCCACGGGCTCCGGGGACG